>JAHIHE010000120.1 GCA_018899995.1 Patescibacteria group bacterium
CAGCCATTTCGGAAATTTCATTTCTTCAATCGTTTCTGTCGCGCTATTTTTTTTTCTAATTACCATTTCTATCATTACTCCTGCCCTTGAGGGCTTTTTTGTTTGTATATTTGATTTTGAAGGAACAATTATTGTCCTCCAAGAACTACCCTAAACATAGCACAAAAACCCGCCCTTGTCAAGGACTAGAGTATTGCCGTTTTTTGCTTAATTTAAAACCTATAGTTGTAGAAGCATTATTGTTTCACCGACTAATTTTCCGTTGTATTCCATTTGGTTGGGAATTTCAGCCACTTTTTTAAAACCGTGCTTTTTATAAAGATTTATCGCTGGTTTATTTGTGGAAAATACGCTCAATCTGATAATTTTAGGCGTTGGCTTGAGTTGTTTTTGAGATAGTTTTATTATTTCCTCCGTAAGATAACCGCCTAATCCTATTCCTCTGTAATCTTTACGGACGGTAATCCCGTATTCTCCCACATGATTTTGGCGATTTCCCTTAAGAGTAATACTGGCGGTTCCGACAACTATTTTATTGTGTTCCGCAACAATAAAAACTCCGAAACGCTTTTTAATCTGGCTTAGCGTATTTTTCAGGAAAATCCTTTCCTCTTTCAAAGACAACTTTTTATTAAAAGCAACTTGAGCGTTTTCGGTAATCAAAGAATTGATAAATTTTCGGAATTTCTCCGGCAATTTCAAATCCTTTTTCAAAAGAGGCCTTATGGTTATTTTTTTACCGTTAAATATTTTTATTTTTGCAAGCATAGTTAAAAAAAGATTTCCTTTTTGCAAATCCATCATCAAAGCTTATAATGGCTTTTTATCATACGAGCAACTTTTTGTGGCGACAACGAAGTATTATCTATTATTTGATTTTCTACAAATGGTATTACAGTATCAAGATTAAACTTCTTCTTAATGGAATTTATAATTTTAACATCGTTAATCTTTTTGAATGCTTTTCTTGGGGGATATTTAAGACGTCTTTGCAATTCTTTTTCTGTGCAGGATAATTTAACAAACAATACCTGACCATTGTATTTTTTAACTTTTTTAATGATTTTTTTTATAAATAAATTGTCGGTTTGTCCGCCGTATGTTTCTACGCCATAAACAATGGTAAAAATCATTCCCTTAACTTTATTTTTAGCGGCAGATTCTATTGTGTATAAACGGATTTTTTCTACAAGATCGGAATACGCCTTAGTTCCAGAGGGAAAAATTGAGTAAGCTAAATCAACCGTAAGGTGATTGTGAAATACCCTGTAACCGGTTATTTTGGATAATTCTTTTGCTACGGTTAGTTTTCCCGATGCCGGTGGGCCGTAAACAATGATAAGTTTCATAATTCTACCCTTTTCTTAAATTCTTTAATGATATTTTCATATCCTTCTTTTTCCACAATATCCCATGCTTTTTTATAATTAGGAAATTTACTCATTATTTTGATTTCTCTTTTTAAACGCTTTTGGCCAAAAAATTTTAAGAAAATATGCTGATGGATAGCATGCACCGGAATGTGAATACGTGCATTAAATGATTCGGATTTGTATTTTTCGTGAAAATATTTCCATACTTTTTCGTTTCTGTTTTCATTTTGTACGAATAATTGATGAATAAGTTCATGGGTTAAAACATCTACAAAATAATCGGCCTTATTATAAACCCCCAATGTCAACGGGTCAGAA
The DNA here is from genome assembly GCA_018899995.1 of Patescibacteria group bacterium. GTDB lineage: Bacteria > Patescibacteriota > Minisyncoccia > JAHIHE01 > JAHIHE01 > JAHIHE01. Next base: position 1,692 of record JAHIHE010000120.1, read on the forward strand.
AAAGGCCTGCACCTCCCTACCACATAACAACAAATAGATTTCTTTTTCCATTTTAACCCACTTATTTTAGAGAGCTCCGATAAAACTTTATTCTCGTCTTTTCGCCACAGTTTTTCAACTTTTCCGATATAGTTTTGAATTTGTTTTGCCGTTGGATATTTTTCGCTTTTGCCTTTATAAATTCCTTTCCAGTGCATATCATAAATCCAGGAATATTTGAAAATGATTTTGGGGGTCATAAGTTTTAAACCTATTTTAATTTATGGTAATATCTTTAAAAATTCCGAGCGGATAATATTTGCCTTTTTTTACCCAATCCACAAGTATGATGTAAATTCTTGGCGCAACAAATTCATCAGGATTCATTTGCAAAATTTCTTTTTTACCAAACCATTTAAACCCATGAATATTCTCGTTCAGCTCTGCTTGTTTTTCTTTATCAGCTAAGCGCGGGGCCCCATTAATATTTTTAGCCAAAAAAGTGAATTGAATGCGAATATTTTTTTTATTTTCTCTTATTATATGGCATCCGACAGCGCCAATAAGTTTTACCTTTAGCGAAACTTCTTCCTGACATTCTCTAATTGCAACTTCGGGAATGGTTTCATTGCCACTATCGCCGTATGTGCCTGTTATTATATTCCACAAAGGAAATCTATTTTGCTTGAATTTTTCTTTTATTAAAAGGATTTCACCCTTATCGTTAATAATCAATGATCCAACTTTAATTTTAATACGCATAGAATTATTTTCATTAATCAAAATTTTTAAGCTGAAGCAATGCAAGTTTCCTCATAGAAACCGAGTTTTTCTCCTCGCTTGTCATCTCCGCAAAGCTTTTGGTGTGATTGTCCGGAATAAATATCGGATCCCAGCCAAAACCGCCCTTTCCGCGGATTTCGTTTGGGATTATTCCCCGAACTTCGCCGACAAAAACATGACAATCTTTTCCGTCGTAAAAGCCGACTGCTGTTTTGGTAATCGCTTTCCGGTTTTTTTCTCCTTCAAGCATTTTTAGGATACCTTCATTTCCGACAGATTGTATAAACCACTTGATAAATGCTCCGGGCAATCCTTTCCAAGCCGTAAATTCAAGTCCTGTATCTTCTACAAGCACGAATTTGCCGGTTTTATGGAAAGCGTCACGCGCTTTTTTCTTTACTATTTCGGCTACATCCAATCCCTGCGGCTCGAAAAGTTCCACATCTATTTGTTGCAGGTCTCTGCCGAGTATTTCATTGACTTCTTTCAGTTTGTTGAGATTTTTGGTTGCGAAAAATTTGGGATACATATGCCTTACTATACATTTTTTGGCCAAAGTAATCAAGAAGCGGTATAATTCCGCCCAATTTTGCGTTCGGCTGATGCAGTTGCCGCCGCTCTGCCACTGCCGCATGATGTGCGCCCTGAAACCAAAGCAGAGCGCGGTTCAGGGCTACAAGGCGCCGTTTCGCTTGTTGGTGGATCTGGTGCCCTGTGGATAACTTGTTGTTCAAAACGGGTAAAAGGCGGCTATTCTAAGCCAGAATTTTCTTTTACTTTAGCCAAAAAACGCCAAAACACTTGACTAAATATATGGCTATGCTAAAATGATTTCTGTAGTTGCTTGCCCGCTTTCGCCCCGCCTTCGCTAAAGCTATAACGGGCAAGCGTAGAAAAATACCCTTATTTAAAAACTTAAGGTAAACATATTTGTAAACATACTTTCCTGCGCTTCGCCGAAAGCTTCGGCAAGGCGAGTGTCTTGATAGCAAGTTTGATTAAAAAAGGAATTTCAAAAATAACTATCACCAGCATTATCACTGGTATATTTTTGTTTGGCCAGTTTTATCAAGCCCCTTATGCCGAAGGCATTTCTCTTTTTGGCGGCAGTAGCGAAGAAAAGCAGGAAACCGTTGTTGAATCAGGCCCGGTTGAGGCGGTTCACTATTACGCGGGCTTAGCGGCGAAAGAAAATTACATCGGCTTTGAAAACGTGCTCATTCCTCCGGATTCCGAGACAAACAACCCGCAAAACGATAGCGACGAAGATGTGGGATTGGTTATAATAAATAACGCGATTGTCGGCTCTTCGGGGTTTTTTGACAACAAAAGAAGCATTATCACCTACGAAGTCAAGCTGGGCGACACGCCGAGCGAAATCGCCGACGAATTCGGTATTTCCACCAGTACCATGCTTTGGGCGAACAACCTGACCATTGATTCCGCCACAAGAATCAAGCCAGGCGACAAACTGGTAATCTTGCCCATTAGCGGAGTAAGACATACGATAAAAGCAAGCGATACCGTGAGCGGTCTGGCTAAAAAATATTCAGCCGACGCGCAAAAAATCATCTCCTACAACAATATGACAACTGGCGAGCCGCTGGAAGTTGGTTCAATCATGATAATCCCTGACGGCAAAATGCCTGTTCCGCCAAAACCAAAAACACCCAAGATCGCCCTTGTCTCTGTTTCTAAAAACGATAATTACAATGTCAGTGCCATAAATACGCTTGTTGGCGACACGCATCCGCCGGCGCGCAGTCACAAATTCCCCTGGGGGCAATGCACGTACTATGTCGCGCTTAAACGGTATGTTCCATGGCGCGGCAATGCGCAAGATTGGCTGAAAAATGCCGCTACTTTCGGCTATAAAACCGGGAAAACTCCGGTGGTCGGCTCTATTGTGATAACCATCGAAAACCGGCGCTACGGGCATTCTGCTTATGTGGAAGCGGTTGACGGCAATAAAATCACGATTTCCGACATGAATTTTGTCGGCTTGGGCATTAAATCCGTGAGGGTTTTGCCTACCAATAGTCAAGTTATCAGGGGATATATTTACTAAACGCAAACATACAAAGTTCACCCTGTGAAATCCCGCAAAGCGGGAATCCCGAGTAACTCGGGATTATTTCACGGGGTAAATTAAAAAATCGCCGGTAAAGAGGGTGAATTTTTTGTATAAAGAATTTTAGCCAAATCTGCGGTAATCACGCCTTTGTGTTTTATGGCAACTCCTAATTTTTCGCCCGGTACTGCAGCGCCTCTGCCAAGTGCTCTATTTTAATTTTTTCGCTTCCGGCCAAGTCCGCGATGGTCTGGCTGATTTTTATCAGGCGATGATACGCCCGCGCGGAAAGGTGAAACTGGCTTAATGCATGGTGCAAAAGATCTTCGGCTTTTTCTTCCATCCGGCAGAACTTTTTAATCATCTCTGGCGACATTTCGGAGTTGGAACTGGCGCGGCTGGCGGAAAATCTTTTGTTTTGAATCTCTCTCGCCGCGACAACTCGCTCGCGCGCCTTTTCAGAGGACTCCTCGTCGTCGTTGGCGGTCAGACGCTCAAATTTCACCGCCGGCACTTCAATAAAAAGATCAATCCTGTCAAGCAGAGGTCCGGATATTTTTTTCTGATATTTGTTGATTTGCGAAAAACTGCACCGGCATTCGTGGTGCGGATCTCCGAAAAATCCGCAGGGGCAGGGGTTCATGCTCGCGATAAGCGAAAATTTGGCTGGAAAAGTCAAAGACCCTTGCGCCCTGGCAATAGTGACTATTCCGTCTTCAAGCGGCTGGCGCAGGTTTTCCAAAACATGGCGCGGAAATTCCGGCAGTTCGTCCAGAAAAAGAATTCCCCGGTGCGCCAGAGAAATTTCTCCGGGTTTGGGAAACTGTCCGCCGCCGACCAAAGCTATCGCGGAAGAAGAATGGTGCGGGCTTCTGAAAGGCCTTTCAAAAATAAAAGGATTTGCCGCGTTGAGCACTCCGGAAATGCTGTAGATTTTTGTGACTTCTATCGCTTCTTTTTCGGTCAAGGGCGGCATAATTGAAGGCATGCTCCGCGCCAAAAGCGTTTTCCCGGAACCGGGCGGGCCGACCATAATCACATTGTGCGCTCCGCTCGCCGCGATTTCCAGAGCGCGCTTGGCGTGCTCCTGGCCTTTGATATACGCCATATCGTAATCGGTTTTCGCGCTCCGCTGGAAAGAAAATCCCTTGCTTTTATAAGGAGCAATTTTTATTTTTCCGGAAAGATAATCTATGACCTGCTTAAAATTTTCCACCGGAATAATTTCCACGCCGGAAACCATACTCGCCTCCTTTGTGTTTATTTTCGGAATAAACAGTTTTTTAAATCCGCCGGACGCGGCAAAAATAGTGATAGGCAGGACTCCGCTGATATGGCGCACATCCCCATTTAACGCGAGTTCGCCGGCAAAAACGCACTTTTCCGTGTCCAGCTTAACTTGTCCTGAAGCCGCTATCACGCCGACGGCTATAGGAAGGTCGTAGCACGGCCCTTCTTTTTTTATGTCCGCCGGAGCCAGATTTATGGTAATGCGCGAATGAGGAAACTTGAATCCGGAATTTTTAATTGCTGATTTTACGCGCTCTCTTGATTCCTGCACCGCGACGTCGGGCAATCCGACAACGGTAATCGCCGCGAGTCCCGGATTGATGTCAACCTCAACTTCCACTTTTGCGGCGTCAAGCCCCAATATGGCGCCGGAATTTATTTTGGAAATCATGGTAGAAAAATTAAAATTTAAAACAAAAAAGCTAAAATTACAAGTTAAAATCAAAAAGTTTTAGATTTTTGGTTGTATTTTTTTGTTTTGGATTTTTGATTTTGGGTTAAATAATTTTATTTCCGATAAGCTATTTTTTTCTTAAAAGCCCGTTCAGAATAATCACCGCCCCTATGACAATCATTGCGTCCGCGAAGTTGAAAAACAAAAGCCGGTTTATGCTGATAAAATCTACAATATAGCCCAAACTCACGCGGTCAATCGTGTTGCTTAAAGCGCCGGCAAAAACGAGAGAAAAAGCCGCGGATTCAACCCGGCTCATTTTTCCGGCCCGCTTCGCCGAAGCGAGGCGAGCTGGCCAGGCGTACAACAACGCGGCTAAAAAAATCAGGACAGCCGGATAAAAAATTCCGGCTGAAACCGGAGCCCCGAAAGCAGCGCCGTAATTTTTATAAACCTCCAAGCCCAAAAAATCACCGGCATAAAGCGGCCGCCCCGATAAAAAAACCAGCGCCGCCTTTTTGACGATTTGGTCCGACAAAACTCCGAAAACGGCTATGGCTAAAAATATTTTTTGATTAGCGTTCATTTTTTGGCGGGTTTGCCCCGACGCCAAATTCCGCAAGCCCCGTTAGAGATGAATCTCTAAGCGGGGCAAGCGGGTTAATCTTATAAGAAGCGACAACTTCCCGGTATCGCCTTCGGCTTACCCTTATTTTTTAGAAGGAGTACCTTTAGAATTGGCGCGGGGTTCACCCCGTTAAATAAAATCCTAAAGATTTTGGAATGTAAAACATTCCATTTAACGGGGTGAACACTTTAAGCAGGTTTTTGCTTCCGGAAAAGCCCTAAGCCGCTTGATATCTATAAGCCGCGATTTTGGGCAATTTTCGCAAATCCCATAGACGCCTTTTTCCGTTTTTTCCAAGGCCTCGTTTACATCCGCCAAATCCGTTTCCAGCTTATGTTCAAGTCCCAAATCAACCTCGTATTGGCTTACTTCCAGCGCGTTTTCGTCGGGCCGCGCGCCAATCTGCGCAAACTTTGCCTTAAAATTTCCCTTGATGTCTTTGCTTTTTTCGGCGAATGCCGCGAGTTCGGATGTTAATTTTTCGCGCTTTTCAAGAAGCGCTTTTTTAAGCTCCGCCAAAGTTTTTTCGTCAATCTTTAAGTTGTCTTTTGCCATAGAATTATTTTTAGAATTTTTATGCTTAATAATATATCCATCTTACCATAATCCGGATAAAAATAAAAGCCCCGCGGATTCATTCTTTTTCCGCCTCTTTTTCTTCCGGCAAATTTTTTCCCTCCAAACTTTGCCAAACGATGCCGTGAATGATTCTGAGGGTTTCGGCAATGGTTTTGTTTTTGATCACTATGCAGCCATAGCCGTTGCGCACCGAACTTAATGCTACGGTATCTTCGCTTATATCAACCATTGCAGGAAGCTTGATGTTTTCGGGAAGAAATCTGAATTCTCTTATTTCCTCGTCAGCGGAAGGAAAAAATTTGGAAGTTAAAGGGATATGATCAGTTATGACATAAATCTTACTTTTAGCCATTCTTTTAACCTTATTAAATTCCGCGACGGTTTTTTTGATTTTCTCGTAATCTTCCAGCGGGAAGTAATGGCTGGAATAAAAACTATAAGTAGGGCTTTTGGTTTTACCCAATTTTATTAAAATATCCATTGTCGCATCATATCCTTCGTATATTTTTATATCCGAAGCGAATTCGGATTTGCTGGCCATTACTTTAAGGCTGGAAATAATTTTATTTATTCCCTGTTCTTTTTTCTTAAGCTTCTCTTTTTCTTCTGTAATAAATTTCGCGAGCTTCTCGGGCTGAGCCATTTCAAAAAGTCTTTTCTTTCCCAAATAACTCTGATTCGCCAAGCCAAGTTTTTTTAGGCGATCTATAATAAAATAAACCGTCGGCCGCTTGACTTCCGAAACTTCCGCTAATTTTTGGGCGGTGGCCGGACCAAGTTTAAGCCCAGCCAAGTAAAGATCTGTTTCTTTGTCTGTCAAGCCTAATTCTTTTAATTCTTTTTTCATAGGGGGTTGGTTAAAAAATTTTAGGACTTATGCGCAATTTAACACTGGTTAATAAATCAAAATTGCCAAACTCCCCCTTTGAAAAAGGGGGCTGGGGGGGGATTTCTGGATTGGACTATGATTATATCAATAAGATTTATTTTGCTTCTCGGGCGCGAGGAGGAAATCCCCCTTATTCCCCCTTTGATAAAGGGGGAAACATAGCAAGCATTGGAATTCCTTAGCGGTAAATTATAAACTTTTATAGCTTAATCTTACCATCTCCCAAAAATTCTGTCAATAGCCGCTAACAACATAATATAAACAAACAATGGCTTTATTAAAGCCATTGTAATCATCAACTCTAAAATACCAAACTGCCGCTATGGCGATGGTTGACATTTTCTATTTTTTGCGCTATACTTATATGTTTGAGAATTGGAAAGCGAAAACTTTTCTTTTCTCGAACCTCTGGATAATTTCAGAGAAGCCGAAAAGAAAATAAAGGAGGAAAAGAAGATGACTAGCACAGTTGGTATAGTTTTATTGCTAGGTGGATGTGTAGCGTTTTTGATAGCAATGGAAATGTACAAAAGGAAAAAGACAATGACATGCCTCACATTATTCGCCCTGGGAGCAGGATCGTTAATGGGAGCTGGAACAGAACTATAAAAAAACGAGCTTAGGAGAAAAGACCGCACATCTTTTCTCCACCTTTTTCCAAGCCCGCCCTGAATGAAATTGAAGGGCTGGTTTAGAAAAATCATCAATAAAACCTGCTCCAGCAGATTTTATTGATGATTTGAAAAATTACCCTTCCTTTCAAAATTATAATTGCGGCTCGGAAACAGCGCTTTCCGGCCGTTTTTTTTATTTTAGATCTTAACCAAAACCAAACTCCTTACTTTTCTTGCGGCCGCAAGAATTGTCAACCCGCTAAACTTTTGATATTTCAATAGTTAAATTCATCGGCGGAAAGGGGCATTGTTTTTAGTTTGTGTTAAATATACTGGCCAAAAGTTAGGCGGGTCAAGAATTTTAAAATCTTAAATTTTCTTCACTTTAATACTCCCAATTGGAGTTAAATATGATTATCTCGTCTTTCTGACGGCCGTCTGAATCACGCTATATTTCTATTTATCCAAGTGAAGTTAGAATTAGAATATTAAAATGTTCCCATAACAAAAAATAGGGGCGCTGATGCGCCCCTATTTTAATTAATTCGTGAGCGTCAGCACCCCTTTGTCCGTCTGCCGGCCCGTTTCGACGAGTCGAAAACGAGGCAAGTTGGCAAAGCGGACTTAGTTTTCTTGAAGCCAATCCATCGCAGATACCCTGCTTTTGCCTGACAGCCGCGGATAGATAATGCGCGCCTCAAAAAATCCCCGCCTGCCAGAGCCTTATCACGCGATTTAAACATCAATATCTTTAATTTAATAAAAATATTTTTGATGTTAAATAATGTTAATGGCCGTTGGCGGGCAGGCAAATGGGATGAAATATATTTTTTTGTTCCCACTTGCCCTTACCGTTTTAATCGTTGAATTTTCTTTTTTTTGAAAATTTCTTTTCAATTAAACAGTAAGAGAAAAATAATTACTTCGCCTAAAGAAATAAGCATCTTTCTATCAGTAATTATACATGCCGCGGAATAGCAGTCAAGTATGACTTATGCACACTTTGTCAACCCCGTTAAATCCTGCCCGCTTCGCCAAAGCTCCCCGCATAGACTCGGCGAGGCTGGCAGCGAGGCGAGCAAAGCAGGAATCCCGAGTACACGGGATTATTTAACGGGGTCAACAGGCGTTTGCGGCTTGCTTTTGGGACTTTCTTTTTGCGCGAATATGATATACAATAGAATGATGAATAATCTTTAAAAATATGTTATGCCCAATATTTTAACAATTTTGCTTGCCAATCCGGCTTTTCAGTCGTCTTTTTTTCTGATTTTAATTATTCTTAATATCGTCTTGCTCGCCGCGGTTTTTTTGATACGCCGGCGTTTTAAAATTTTTCTGCAGGGCAAAAACGGCAGGAACCTTGAAGACCTGGTAGACAAATCGGCCGCGGAAATAGGCCGGATAAATTTGGGGCTGGCAAAAATCAACAAAAGGCAGGAGGAGCAGGAAAAAATATTGGAGACGACAATACGCAAAGTCGGCATGGTAAGGTTTAACCCTTTTAAAAATACCGGCGGCGACCAGAGTTTTGCCATCGCGCTTTTGAATTCAAGCGATTCCGGCATCGTACTTTCCAGCTTGTATTTGAGGGAGGGTATGAGAATTTACGCCAAGCCGATTGGGCAGGCGAAATCAAAATATTCGCTTTCCGCGGAAGAAGAAGAGGCGATAAAAAAAGCGATTGGATAATAATGAATCATGAATTATGAAGTATGAATCACGGAAAAAATTAAAATCCATGATTCATGATTCTTGATTCGTAATTCAGAATCTGTCTAAATTTGGTAACTAAAATATGGCAGTAAAAAAATCTAAAACAAAAACATTCAAACAAAAAAGCGATTTGCTTCCCCGTCCTCCCGTGGTCGTAGTCATCGGCCATGTTGATCACGGCAAAACCACGCTTTTGGACAAAATCAGAAAAACCAGCTTGGCTGAAAAAGAAGTCGGCGGCATTACCCAGAAAATAGGAGCTTACGAAATTATATATACGCAGACAAACGCAGACAATACGCGGAACTACGCTGACAGTCCGCGTGAATCCGCGTTAAGTCCGCGTGAATCCGCGTCTGCCGAAGGCAGGAAAATAACTTTTTTGGACACGCCTGGACACGAAGCTTTTTCGGAAATGAGAAAACGCGGCATAAAAGTCGCGGACATCGCGGTTTTGGTTGTGGCGGCAGACGACGGAGTCCAGCCGCAGACGATTGAAGCGATAAAATTCGCTAAAAGCGCCGGAATTCCGATAATCGCCGCTTTCAACAAAACCGACAAGCCGGAGGCGAATGTAGCTTTGGTCAAAAAACAGCTGTCCGAACACGAGGTTCTTACCGAGGACTGGGGCGGACAAACAATGGGAGTGGAAATTTCCGCCAAAACAGGAAAAGGAATACCCGAACTTTTGGACTCAATACTTCTGCTTGCGGAAGTGGAAGAGCTTAAAGCCGATTACGACGCCCCGGGAGAAGGCGTAATTTTAGAGTCAAAAATGGACTCCAAAAAAGGAGCGCTTGCCACTTTTCTGGTAAAAAACGGAGTCCTTAAAATAAGAGACTTTGTCGCGGCCGGGAAAAACTTTGGCAAAATCAAAAGAATGGAAAATTTTAAAGGCGCAACCGTCAATATCGCCGCGCCCTCTGCGCCAGTGATAGTTTCCGGCATGGAAACCCTGCCCAACCCCGGAGAAGCGTTTAAATCCTTTAATGACATTGAAAAGGCAAAAACCGCCCTGAGGCTAAATTTGGAAATTTTAGCGACGGAAGAAAAAATAAAAGCAGAACCAGCTCCGGCCGCCGAGAAAGTTTTCGGCTTGATTCTTAAAGCAGACACACATGGGTCTCTTGAAGCGATAAAAGCGATTTTTTCCCGTTTTAAGCCCGAGGGAGTGACCCTGAAAATTTTTAAGGCCGAAATAGGCGCCATAAACGAAAACGACATCAAAGACGCGAGCGCCACAAAATCAATAATCGTCGGATTCAATTCTTTTCTGCCGGCAGGACTGATTGAGTTCGCCAAGCGGAAAAAGGTCAGGATAATCTCCGGTGAAATCATTTATAAGCTGATTGACGAAGCCAAAGAGCTGATCGTCTCGCTCCTGCCGCCGAAAATAAACAAAATCATAACCGGAAAACTGCGGGTTATTGCGATTTTCAAAATCATAAAAGAAAAGGAGGGAAGTTTTGAAGCGGTTTTCGGAGCGAAAGTTACCGAAGGAAAAATTCTTGCCGGAGCGAAAATAGACATTTTTCGCAAAAATGAAGCTGTCGGACAAGGCAAGGTTGTAGAGCTTCAGTTTAATAAAGCGGCTGTCAAGGAGGTCTCAGAACCGAACAACGCCGGCATACGCTATAAAGGAAGCGCCAAAATTGAAATGGGCGACGCGCTGGAAACGTATACGGAAGAAATTACTAAGCCAAAAATATAATACTGCTAAATTTGTGCCGACAAGAAGAGTGGAAAAAATCAATAAACTTTTAGCGAGAGAGGCCGCTAATCTTTTTTTAAGAGAGCTGGAATTTCCCGAAGGAATTATCGCAACCGTAATCGGGGTTGACACATCGGACGACTTAAGGTACGCTGATGTGTTGGTGAGCGTGTTTCCGCCGGAAAAAACCGATACGGCCGCGAAGCTGATAAAAAAGAATGTTTATAAACTGCAGAAATTGGTTGACCGGCGCCTGAAAATGCGGCCCGTGCCTAAATTAAGATTCCGGCTGGAAACGGCAAAAATCGATCGGCTGGAAAAAATATTTGAGCGTATTAAAAACGAAACAAATTAAATGATTGACGCTTCTCTGCCGGAAAAGCTGAAGGAAAAAATTTCCAGCTTTTCCGATTACAAAATTTTCACGCATAAAAATCCGGACGGCGACGCGCTGGGCTCTGTTTTGGCGCTAAAAAGAATTCTGGAGTTTGAAAACAAATCCTCGGAGATTTTTGTTTTCAATTCCATCGGCGCGCATTTTTATTTTTTGCCCGGCATAGAAGAAATCCGGATACAAAAAGAATTTAAGGACGGCGCGAATAGTCCGGCGCTGTTTGTCTTGGTTGATTGCGCTTCTTGGGGCCGCACGGGATTTCCGTTTTTTGATTTCGCGAAAAAAGAGGTAATCGCCATTGACCATCATCCAAAAAGAACTGATAAAGAGCCGCTCGCGCTTGAAATCATTGACCTAAGCGCTTCTTCGGCCGCGGAAATTATTTTTGCTCTTGCGCGGGAGTTGAACTGGAAAATTGATCCGGAAATTTCTTTCTGCCTCTTAGCTGGAATATTGTCGGATACCGGAGCGTTCAAGCACTCAAACACTACGCCAAAAGCGCTGAAGGCAGTTTCCGCTCTGATGAAAAACGGGGTTAATATAAAAAAAATCGCGGATAATTTGTTCAGGAAAAACGAATTTCCCGGACAACTCAAACTTTTGGGGGAAGTTTTGGCCAGAGCTTCGCTTGAGCCGCGAATTCGGATGGCTTTTTCTTTCGCCGCCGATAAAGATATGAAGAGACACGGCGCCGAAGAAGAAGATCTTTCCGGATTGGCAAATCTTCTTTCGGGAATTCCGGAAAGCAGATTCAGCATGCTGCTGATAGAAACCGGCGCGGGAAAAATCAAAGCGAGCTTGCGCTCTGAGACGCACAAAGGAGTTGATGTTTCAAAAATCGCGCGGCTTTTCGGCGGCGGCGGGCACAAACTGGCAGCCGGATTTGAGATTGAGGGAAAAATTGAAGAGCGGTTTGAAATGATTAAAGAAAAAATTGCCAAAGAATCCGCCAGCTGGCGGATATAATAGAAAAATACGGCCAGATAGCCAAGTAGTAAGGCAGAAGTCTGCAAAACTTCTATACGTGGGTGCAATTCCCACTCTGGCCTCAAACAATAACTGATAACTGATAACTTATAACTTATAACAAAAAATAATCAAACGGGGTTATAAGTTTTAAGTTATCGGTTGTTAGTTGATTTTCGGCCCAGTGGTGGAATTGGCATACACGCGACACTTAAAATGTCGTGCCCTTACGGGCTTGTGGGTTCGACTCCCACCTGGGCCACATTTTAGAAAATTGGCGAGATTGGCCGATGTCGCCAATAATACCCTGATTAAAATGGAAACAGGGGAAAATAAAAACCCAACGCTTGAAACCTTAAAAAAGGTCGCGAAAGCCCTTGAGGTTAGCGTTGATGATTTAATAAGCTAAAATTATGGAAAAAGGAAAATGCGAAATTTGTGATAAAATAATTGATGGCGATTCTGTTCGTGTTTCCCAAAAAAAATTAGAAGAAATCGGATATAAAATCCCCATCAGCCACATACAAGGAGAAACATTAATGAATGACATTCCCGAAAAAGTCAAAGAAAAAGTTTCTATTATACTGATAATTCGCACTTAGCTTAATTTTTGAATCTGATGCTTTTTGCCTTATTTTACAGGTAAAAAGCAATTATTCGCTTATTAAGTTATGTGTGGAAAGTCAATAGTAGGAGGACCCCCCTGTTACTGTGATAAAAAAATTAATATTGCTCTAAAAAAAATAAAACAATGAATACAAAAAATTTACTAAAAAATAAATGGGCTTGGATTATTGGAGGAATTATTTTATTGGTTATTATAATTGCAAGTGGAGGCGAAGAACAATCTGTGCCTGCGGCGACACAATCACAAGTCAATAATGTACAACAGGAGACGCAAGTAAAAGAATTAACACCTGAACAAAAAGAGGTTAAAAGTTTTTTAACTGAAATCGGCGTTCTCACTATTAAATCCGGAAAGGGCAATGACGATGTTGAAAAAATGGGTATAGAATTTCAACGCAATGGCTTGCCACTCCCGTATGCCATATCAGCCCAACTTGTTTTTGAATCGGTTTTAAAAGAAGCTAAAAAAGTAAAAGTTCCTTCGGGTGGAGATGGTGTTAAAAATTATTTTATTGAAAGTGTTCAGTATCAATTAAATGGAGTAACAACCATAAGAGAAGCTCTTGAGGCGGCCCCTATAAATGAAAAGAAATTGTGGCAGGGGTTAGAAACCTATAATAAGGCTATGCTTTCTACTGCA
>JAHIHE010000121.1 GCA_018899995.1 Patescibacteria group bacterium
ATTGTTTAAAACATCAGCTTGGAATTAAATATGATTATCTCGTCTTTCTGACGGCCGTCTGAATCACGCTATATTTCTCTTTCCTTAATTTAAAATATTTTTTACATATTTGTTAAAATGTTAGGATGTTGGAATGTTAAAATGAGTTACTGTTAGAATGCTAAAATGTTAAAATGAGTTCATTCCTGATAGAATCTTCTTAATTCTTCAAAACTCGGGTCTTTTGGCAGAAGCACATCCGCCTCGTTTATTTTTGCTTCTGTAAGCAAGCCAGTGCTTGGGTTGTTGCTGGGAACTTTGCTCATGATGCTGTTAGAGCCGATATTTCTGGCGACTTTGCTTAATTCCAAAATTTCTAGCAAAGTGATGTCGGTTTTGATGTTTTTTCCCAGGAGATTCAAAATATTATTGACGACGAAAAAATTGCCCCAAATGTTTTTTTCCTGCAATTTTTCTTTCAACAATTTTATTATTTCGTGCTGGCGGCCGATGCGGCTAAAGTCGCCTTTAATCGTATGGCGCGAGCGCGCTATTTTCAGGGCCAGTTCGCCGTCCAAATGATAATTTCCGGCTTTGAGAAAAAGCGGTTCGTAGCCGAAATTATAATTTGGAAACATCGGATCGCAAATGTCTTCCTCAAGCGTATAATCAATTCCGCCCACCTGGTCAATTATTTTTTTGAACCCCTCAAAATCAAGCAGCAGATAATAATTTGCTTCAAAGCCAGTGATGTTTTTGATTTCATTTTGGAGTTCTGTAGTTCCTTCTTTAGGATCATTTTTTCCGTAAACGGCGTAAATGGAATTAATTCTGCCCGCGCGCCGCCCGTCGGCCGATTGCAAGTATAAATCGCGCGGAACAGAGCCGACTGTTATCCGCTTTTTGTCGGAAGAAATTGACAAAATTACGATCGTATCGGTAAGATTTTCTCCTCCGTTGCCGCTGTCCGGCCCCGCTATTCCAAGCAACAAGATATTGGTTCTGCCGACAGCGTCAGTTTTAAGCATAACCTCGTCTTGCAAGACCAGTTTTTTAAACTGAAGCGCAAGGTTGGCCGGAGTCGGGTTTTCAAATTTATAAATATTTCGCGCCGCAGAGATAAATTTCGCTCCAAAAAACAAAACAGGCGATACAAGCGCGACAGCCAAAGCCAAGAGCAAGAATTTAATTTTACCCATAAGATCCGCGTTTTGATATTTTAATTCTCTTCAATTACGAATTGTATTTATTCGCGTTGATTCGCTTGGTATTAGCGCTTTTTCGCTTCTATCTTTATTAGAAGCGAAACCTTGCGAATATCAGGCGAAGGTGTGCGAAAGGAGTTTCGTAATTCAAAGCAATAATATAACTATACAGGATACTTGAAATAGGTTCAAGGGTGTGATATGATATGGATAGACCAAAATCCAAAAACCAAATCTCAAAAATACGCCCAAAGAAGAGAATGTAACCAGATTTATTTTTTGGTATTTTGCGCCCGAGGCGCATCCGCCCTGGGAGGAGGTATTTGATTTTTGGTTTTTTAAACTATGGATTTTAAAAAAATAATTAACCAATTAAGCGGATGTGAAGAAACGGAAAACGCGAATATCAAAACTGTTTGTAAAAACTTTTTGAAGTTTTTTTTAGAAGTAGTTAAAGTGGTGATAATTTCCGCGCTGATAGTTGTTCCCATACGCTATTTTTTGATTCAGCCGTTTTTTGTCAGCGGCGCGAGCATGCAGCCGCAGTTTTCAAGCGGAGAATATTTGATTATTGACGAGATTGGCTACCGCAACAATTCTCCCCGGCGGGGCGATGTGGTTGTTTTTCGCTACCCCAAAGACCCCTCGCAATTTTACATTAAAAGAATTATCGGCCTGCCAGGAGAAACCATTCGGATAAAAGACAACAAGGCTTTGATTTTCAACGAAGAAAATCCTTGGGGCATGCAGCTTGATGAATCCTCTTATTTGCGGCAGGGGGAGATAACCAAAGGGGACATTGATGTAAAGCTCGGCGATAGCGAATATTTTATTTTGGGGGATAATCGGCAGGCGAGTTCGGACTCAAGGGTGTTTGGTTCGGTTGACAAAAAGTTTATTATCGGCAAGGTTTGGTTAAGGGCATGGCCGTTTGGTCGCGCGAAAGTATTTTCGGAGCAAGTAACATATTAAGTGAAAAATGACAGATTAAAATTATAAAATTATTGATAATAATTTCTAATTTATAATTTTCAATTTCTATTAAATTTCTAATTCCTTTGAATTACGAAATAGCTCTTTTCTGTCATTGCGAGCCCCGCTGAAAGCGGGATAAACTCCGCGAAGCAATCTCTATCTCAGAATGTGAGATTGCCGCGTCGCTGCTGCTCCTCGCAATGACAACATTCGGGAGTTTCGTAATTCAAAGTAATTCTTTAATTTCTAAACTTTTGTTTGAAAATTGGGCTATTGCCCGCCTACGGCGGGTCCGCCGAAGGCGGAATAATTTAATGAAAATTAGAAATTAAAAATTGAAAATTTTAAACTTTGCATTGTTATTTTAATTTTTGATATTTGGATTTTGAATTAACTATTATGTCCGCAAAAATAAAACAGGAACTCATTAATCCGCCGCGGGGAACAACCGATTTGCTGCCCAATGATTTTTTGTATTGGGATTATTTTTTGTCGGTCATAAATAAATACGCCGGGATTTACGGCTTCGGCAAGATAGAAACCCCCATTATGGAAGATACTGATTTGTTCGTCAGAAGCATTGGCGAGACAACGGATATCGTGGAAAAAGAAATGTTTTCTTTCGCGACGCGCGGAGGAGACAAGCTTACCTTGCGCCCCGAAGGAACCGCATCGGTCGCGCGGGCGTATATAACCAACGGAATGTCCAAATGGTCCCAGCCGGTGAAGCTTTTTTATGTCTGGCCGATGTTTCGCTATGAGCGGCCGCAGGCCGGAAGGCGCAGGCAGTTTAATCAAGCGGGCTTTGAAATTTTGGGCGGAGGAGATCCGATTTTTGACGCGCAAATAATACAGCTCTGCTGGACCGTATTTGAAAAGCTGAAATTAAAGAATATAGCCATTCAAATAAACAGCATCGGCGACGCAAAATGCAGAAGCAAATACCGCTCGGCGCTCGTTGATTATTATCGGCCGCGAGCCAGTAAGCTTTGCGCCAATTGCCGCGTAAGATTGGCCAAAAATCCTTTAAGATTAATGGACTGCAAAGAAGAGAAATGCGTTCTTATAAGAAGCTCCGCCCCGCAGACCATTGATTACCTTTGCCAGGAATGCCACGACCATTTTAAATCGGTGCTGGAGTATTTGGACGAGATTAACCTTCCGTATATGTTGAATCCTTATCTTGTCAGAGGTCTTGATTATTACACAAAAACGGTTTTTGAGTTTATTTCAGAAGGCGACGAATATCGCCAGTCTTCTCTGGGCGGCGGCGGCAGATACGACACGCTGATTGAAATGCTTGGCGGCGAGCCGACGCCGGCCGTGGGAGTGGCTTTGGGGATTGAAAGAATAGTGGAAAAAATTAAGGAAGCGAATATTAGTTTAGGAAAAAAGGTTTCCGCCAAAGTATTTTTGGTCCAGCTATGCGATTTGGCGAAGAAAAAAAGTTTTAAACTGTTTAATGATTTGATTGAAGCGGGCGTTCCCGCGATGGAGTCGTTCGGCAGGGGAAGCATCAAGAGTCAATTAAGGGTGGCGAATCGCCTGAAAATAAAAAATGTGCTGATTATCGGCCAAAAAGAGGCCCTTGATAATACCGTGATCATCCGCGATATGGAAAGCGGAACGCAAGAAGTCGCAGACCGCGCGAAAATAATCAACATTATCAGGAAGAAAAAATAGGAGAGATATTTTGCTTTGCCCCGTACCATCCGCCCGATGGCGGATTGGTTCGGGGCTTTGCAAAAGTCAATATTATTTGTTAAAATGATTTTAGGATATGCAACCCATTAGAAATAAGAGATTTAGCGATTGCCCATTTTTTCTAATGTGGTTCTCTCGTTATTATGAATACAGTTATTTCTAACCCTTTTAGAGATAAATCTCTAAACGGGGCTAACGGGTTAAATTGCGTTTTTTGCAAAATAGCAAAAAAAGAAATTGCGGCGGAAATTCTATATGAGGATAGCGACATTTCGGCGTTTAAAGACGCACATCCCCTTGCTCCAGTCCATATTTTAATCATTCCCAAGAGGCACATTGAAAGCGTCAATAACTGGACAAGAAGCGATGTTCAATTGGCCGGTAAAATGATAATTGTTGCCAAAGAAATCGCCGAAAAGGCGGGGATTAAAGATAGCGGGTACAAGCTTTTGTTCCGAGTGGGCCGCGACGGCGGGCAAGAAGTGGGGCATATCCATTTGCATTTGTTGGGAGGAGCAAGATTAGTAGAAGACATTCACCCTGTCAAATAAAACACATTCGGGTTTTAGACCGCTTCGCGGTCTATTTGACGGGGTAAACCCGATTTAAATTATAATGATTATAATTGGCAGTGAGGGAGAAATGAAAGTTGATGCTTTTATTTCGACCGAGCGAACCAATTTCAAGATTTTCTTATAACTTTTATAAATATTATATAAACATCTTTTGAAAGCGAGGTGCAATTATGGTTGAAGTAAAACGCAAGGAAGGCGAAAGCATAGCAAATTTAATCAGGCGGTTTTCGCGCAAAATTCAGCAGAGCGGGATATTATTGAACGCGCGCAAAACAAGATTCTATAAAAAGCCGAAAAGCAAACTGCGAATCCGCGAAGAGGCGAAAATGCGCCAAGAAATCACGAAGATCAAAGAAAAACTGAGGAAACTCGGCAAAGACGAGGAAGAGTTTGACATTCGCGACAGAAAACTTTTCAAGTATTTATTAGGCAAAGAAAAATAAATAAATTCAAAAGCTTTTAAAGTCTATAAGGTCCGTAAAGTCCATCAAGTCAAAAGTCATAAAATCAATTATCCTGATTTAAGGACTTTAAAAACTTGACAGACTTTCGACTTTAAAGACTCACACCATGATATTAAAAGAGCGTATAAACAATGATTTGATAGAAGCCGTCAAAAAAAGGGAAAAAGAGAAAGCGCTGGTGTTGCGCAGTTTGAACGCGGCTATCAAAAATGCCGAAATTTTCAAGCGGACGAAACTCAGCAAAACCGCGGGTGGATTGGAAGAGCTGGGGGCGCTAAGCATTTTGACGGACGAAGAAATTGTCGGCGTCATTTCTTCCCAGATTAAGCAGAGAAGGGACTCTATTGTTGAATTTGAAAAAGGAAAAAGGATTGATTTGGCGGAAAAGGAAAAAGCGCAGATTGAAATATTGTCGCGCTATATGCCGGAGCAAATGACCGAAGAAGAAATTAGAAAAGAAGCGAAGGCGGCGATTGAAAAAACAAGCGCCAAAACCGCCAGAGATACGGGAAAAGTAATGGCGGAATTGATGAAGAAAGTTAAGGGAAAGGCCGATGGAGCATTGGTAAGCAAAATAGTTAAAGAATTACTTGCGGGATAACCCGCTGATTTTTATGCTACTTGTTAAAAATCTGACTCGCCGGAAATTTGATAAAAGGTTCTTGCTAAAAGCGGAAAAACGTTGCCTTAGGGAAATCGGAATAAAAAACAAAACAGAAATAAGTTTGGTAATCTGTGGAAAGAAAAAGATTCGGAATATCAACCGTCTTTACCGCAAAAAAGATAAAATAACAGATGTGCTGTCTTTCGGCGACCAAAAGCCCGATTTTATCGCCGCACCCGATGGCACTTTGCGATTAGGCGAAATATTCATTTGTTATCCCGTTGCGGAAAAACAAGCCCGTCAATACGGATATTCTGCCAAAGAAGAAATGGCGCGGCTTTTGATTCACGGTATTCTGCATTTGGCGGGATATGATCATGAAAAAAGCGCTCGGGAAGCTAAAAAAATGTTCAAATTGCAGGAGAAAATTATAGCAAAAATTTTCAAAAAATAATTTTTGGCAAATGAAAAGCGCTTTAAACGAAAAAATTATTAAGGATTATTTGGAGTCAAAATTAAAAAACGAAGTCGAAATTTTAGAATTCAGTTTTATCGGCGAAGGATATTACGCGAACGGATACAAGCTGGTTTATAAAATCGGCGGCGAAACAAAGACGGATTTTGTCCGTCTAATCAAACCGCTGAATTCCGGCCATGAATATCCAATTGATCGCGCGCTTCAGATGATTGCCAGCAAAGAAATTTCGGACAATATAGCGAACACGCCAAAGATTTATGATGTAGTTGGTTTTGACGAAAAAGGCGAAGCGCATTCGGTCGCGAAGAATATTGAATATTTTTCCATAGGCGAATATGTGGACGGCGGAAAACAATACACAATTGATTTGGAAACTATCACCCAAAAAAAGAAACTGGAACCATCCGACATCTCTCAATGCTTGGAACTTTCAAATTATTTGGCAGAGATTCACCGCAAAAAATTTCTCAGCAAAAAAGAGAGCTCCCGAGAAAAAATTGATTTGGCAAAATCTCTTTATAAGCGGGCGACTCGGGAAATAATTTCCAGCGGCGAATTGACATTGGGCGTATTGGATTTTGATTGGGAAGAAAGGGAGTGGGCGAGTAAAAAAGAAATTTATGACTTTGTTGCGGACTCTTTGGTTTATAGAGAAAAGATTAAAAATAATTACTTGCGTCTGTCTAAGGTTCACGGAGATTTTTGGGATAAAAATATTTTATTCAAAAACGGGAAAATGACAGCTTCCGACCCCTCCCGGTTTATTTGGGGCGAACCGGCGGTTGATGTTGCCGCAATGGTCGCGAGGTTCATGAATTTTGATTTGGTAAATTTCGGCGATTTATCGGGGCTGTTCAGCAAATTGACCAAAATATTTATGAAAAATTATCTGGAAAAAACTAGCGATGCGGAAATACTCGGAATTCTTCCTTATGTTTTCAGTTTTAACGCCGTAGTTTCGTCTCATCCCGCTTTTCATCCGGAATTAAGCGTTGAGAATAGAAAGCTTTGGATAAAGATTGGCAGGAAAATTCTTGAATCGGAAAAATTCGACTGGGGGAATGCGGATAAATACCTTAAATAGGTAGTGAAGCGTTAAAAATATGATTGATTTTGAAAAATTCTTCAAAAGTTTCCACCATGCGGGACGGGGTTTGTTTTATGCTTTGAAAAACGAGCAAAATTTTCGGCTGGAAGTTTTTGGCGTTATTGCCATTCTGATTTTAATGTTTTATTATAATGTAAGCTGGATAAAAATTATCTTGGTTAGTTTTCTTTTACTTTTGGCTTTAGTTTTAGAAATTATTAACACTATTTTTGAAGAAATGACTGATTTTTTAAGCAAAAACCATAGGTTAGGCGATTATTCAGATCTGATATCAGTAAGCGCCATAAAAGACAACAAGATAAAAAACGTTAAAGATCTGGCTGCGGCCGCTGTTTTTTTGGCAGGAATATTTTCTTTGTTTATCGCCATAGTCATTTTTTTAAAAATCTGATATAATAGAGGCGTATGTTAAAGAGAATATTATCCAATAAGATATTTCTTTTAAAGCTGTAGTTTTTTGGGTGACATAAGGGGCGTAATGAATTTTCAATTTAAATTTTAAATTTTCAAACAATTATCAAATTTTTAAATTTTCAAACAAAAAATTGTGTCATTAAAAATTAGAAATTTTTAATAGCTATGTCTCAAGCAAACATCGTTGTCGGAATAGATATAGGCACTTCTAATATCAGGACTATTGTTGCCGAACACGCGAAAAACAGCGACAAGCCGGTGGTAATCGGTGTAGGAACAAGCAATTCAAGCGGTCTGCGGAAAGGAATAGTGGTTGACTTGGAATCGCTTATAAACGATATTGGCAGTTCGGTAGAACAGGCGGAACGCGCGTCGGGAGCGCCCATAAACAGGGTCGCGGTAAGCATAAACGGCGATCATTTTAGCGCGCAAAAAAGCAAATCGGTAATCGCCGTTTCCAGGGCGGACGGCGAAATCAGCCAGGAAGATGTTGAGCGCTCAATCGCCACCGCGCAGGCGGTTTCTCTTTCACCCAACAAAGAGGTAATTCATGTCATTCCGGTTAATTTTTCCGTTGATAGTGAGGAAAACATAAAAGACCCGATCGGCATGCATGGGACAAAACTTGAAGTTAGCACCCTTATCATCAGCGGCAACTCGTCTTTTATAAAAAATTTGATAAAAGGCGTCAATCAATCCGGGTTGGAAATAAATAATTTGGTTCTTTCCCCTTTGGCGGCGGCGCGCGCGACTCTCACCAAAAGGCAAAAAGAGTCCGGAGTGGTTTTAATTGATATTGGAGCCGGCACGACAGGGATGGCGGTTTTTGAAGAAGGGTCGCTTTTGCACGCCAAAATTATTCCCATCGGCGGATCGCATATCACAAATGACATAGCGCTTGGTTTAAGAATTTCCACGGAAGCCGCCGAAAAAATAAAAAGAGATCTCGGCTTTGCGTTTCTACAGGAGATAAGCAAGAAAGACAGAATTAATCTTAAGGACTATGATCTTGGACCCAAAGATGTTTTTATTTACAGATACCATCTGGCCGAAATAATTGAAGCGCGACTGGCGGAGATTTTTGAATATGTCAATAAAGAACTGAAAACCATTGATAAAGACGGCATGCTTCCGGAGGGAGCGGTAATCAGCGGAGGCGGTTCCAAGATCCCCGGAACGATTGATCTTGCGAAGAAAGTGCTGCGCCTTCCAGCCAAAATAGGCGTGCCTAATGAGATGGGAGGAATAGTGGACAAAATATCGGATCCGTCTTTTGCCACAGCCACGGGGCTTATTTTTTGGCAAATTGATCAAAATGAAAAGGAACCTCCGTCTGGTTTGTCTGGAATCTTGCAGATTGTCAAAAAAACAAAGGAATGGTTCAAGCTGTTTTTGCCGTAATTGCGTTAATTCAAAATCCAAATATCAAATATCAAAATGACAATGCAAAATCTAAATAAATCACAAAGCACAATCCCGAGCACTCGGGACAAATCACAAACAAAACACAATGTACAAATTACAAATATCTTATAGTTTGTGTTTTGTGTTTTGTGTTTTGGGCTTTGTTTGTAATTTGAGATTTGGGTTTTGTAATTTAAATCAAATTTTATCATTTTAATCTGTCATTTTACATTTTAATTTTTTAATTTTGAATTATTGTCATTCTTCTTGCCTAAAATAATTTTTAAGATTATAATTGAATTATTGAATAAGAAATTTTACTAACACATCAACATTATGCCAGAAGTAAAACCCGAAATTGAAACATTCGCGAGGATAAAAGTCGTAGGCGTCGGCGGAAGCGGCGGCAACGCTATTTCTCGTATGATTAATTCAAGAATCAAAGGCGTTGATTTTATCGCCATTAACACCGATACGCAGGCGCTTCACCACAGCCAGGCAACGGAGAAAATCCATATCGGCAGGTCAATCACAAAGGGGCTTGGCGCGGGAATGAGCCCGGAAATAGGCAGGGCGGCCGCGGAAGAAAGCAAAAAAGACATTGAAAAAGCGCTCAAAGGCGCGGATATGGTTTTTGTCACTTGCGGACTGGGTGGCGGAACCGGAACAGGCGCGGCGCCTATTATCGCGGAAGTCGCGCGAGAAGTCGGAGCTTTGACCGTAGCAGTGGTTACAAGGCCTTTCGGCTTTGAGGGAGTGGAAAGGGCGAGGATTGCCGAAGAGGGGCTTGAGCAGTTAAAAAACAAGGTGGATACGAGCATTGTTATTCCCAATGAGCGACTGCTTCAGATAATTGATAAAAAAACTTCCCTGATGGACGCGTTTAAGACCGTTGACAATGTTTTGAAGCAGGCGGTGCAGGGCATTTCCGACCTTATAACTGTTCCAGGAATCGTCAATGTTGATTTTAACGATGTCAAAGCGATTATGAAAGACGCCGGTTCGGCGCTTATGGGAGTCGGCATAGCTTCAGGCGAGAATCGCGCGGTAGAAGCGGCCAAAGCGGCGATTAATAGTCCTCTTTTGGAACTTTCCATAGACGGCGCGAGAGGAGTTTTATTTAATATCTCGGGCGGAATGGATCTTACAATGATGGAAGTCAGCGAAGCCGCGCGCGTGATTACTGCTTCAGTTGATTCAAGCGCAAAAGTCATTTTTGGCGCGGTGATTGACGACAGCCTTAAAAAAGGCGAAATAAAAATTACGGTTATCGCCAGCGGTTTCGCGAATGAATTGAAAGCAAACTTGTTCCATGAAAAAGCCGCGGTTGAATCGCGCGAGCCCGCTTTGCCGAATCAAGACGAGCCGGAAAAATCCGGAAACAAAAGCGAGTTGCCGAAAATAAAAATATTTAAGCCGAGGGTAAACCAAATTCCGGATTCGGACGAGTTGGACATCCCCGCTTTTATAAGAAAAAAATTAAAGAAAGAATAGCCCGCGAACAAATATATGTTTAAGAAAAAAGAATATTCAATAAAATCAAATCAGGTTAAAAAAAGAGACGGCAGAATCGTGGATTTTGACGAGACTAAAATCAATAACGCGATAATAAAAGCTCTGTTCGCTTCGGGAGAAATTTTGGAAGCGGAGGTAAAGAAAAAATCGCTGGAATTTTCCGCTCAAGTCGTGGTAATTCTGGAAAATCGGTTTGACGGCCATACTATGCCGACCGTGGAGCAGATTCAGGACATAGCGGAAGAGGTCTTGATGAAAAACGGTCTATTCAAAACGGCGCGCGCCTACATTATTTACCGCGAACAGCACAGGTTTTTGCGCGAAAGCGAAAAGTTGATAAAAAAATCAACAGTGTTCGTGGACGACTATCTGGAAGAAATTGACTGGCGGGTCAACGAAAACAGCAATATGGCTTATTCCCTGCAAGGGCTCAATAATTATATCGCGAATATTATCACCACAAAGTACTGGCTGGAAAAAATATATCCGCCTCCGATAAGGCGCGCCTACGAGGAGGGGGATTTTCACATTCATGATTTGGGAATTCTGGCGGTTTATTGCTGCGGCTGGGATTTGAAGGACTTGCTTACAAGGGGATTTGGCGGAGTCGGAGGCAAAATTCAAAGCAAACCGCCGAAACATTTTCGCACCGCTTTGGGGCAAATTATCAACTTTTTCTATACTATTCAAGGAGAAGCGGCTGGAGCAATGGCATTTGCCAATTTTGATACTTTACTCGCTCCGTTTATCCACTACGACAATCTTACTTACGCCGAGGTAAAACAAGCGATTCAGGAATTCCTTTTCAATATGAATGTTCCAACCCGTGTCGGATTTCAAACGCCCTTTACAAACATTACAATGGATTTGGTTCCTCCAAAGACCTTAGGTGAAGAAGCGATTATCATCGGCGGCGCGCCGCAAAAAGAGCAATATAAGGATTTTCAGCAAGAAATGAATCTTTTGAACAAAATTTTTGCCGAAGTAATGCTTGAAGGAGACGCGCAAAGCCGGGTTTTCACTTTCCCCATCCCGACTTATAACATCACCAAAAATTTTGACTGGGATAATCCCTATTGGGAGCCAATATGGGAAATGTCGGCAAAATACGGAATCCCTTATTTCAGCAATTTCATAAATTCCGATATGAGTCCGGAAGACGCGCGAAGCATGTGCTGTCGCCTGCGGTTGGACAACCGCGAGCTTTACAAGCGCGGCGGAGGATTGTTTGGAGCTTATCCCCTGACTGGTTCAACCGGCGTGGTTACGCTTAATTTGCCGCGGCTGGGCTATTTGGCGAAAAACAAAGCGGACTTGTTTGAACGGCTGGAAAAAATGATGGGGCTGGCGAAAACAAGCCTGGAAATAAAGCGCAAAACCCTTGAACGATTTACCGAGCAGGGACTGTACCCGTATTGCCGGTATTATCTGGGCAATATCAAAAAACAGCGCGGCCAATATTGGGGCAATCATTTTTCCACCATAGGCATAATCGGAATGAATGAGCTACTGGTGAATTTTATCGGCAAAAACATTGCCGAAGAAGAAGGAAAATCGCTCGCGCTGGAAATCCTTGATTTTATGCGCGAGAAAATCATTTCTTTTCAAAAAGAAACAGACAATCTCTATAATCTTGAAGCGACGCCCGCCGAGGGGACTTCTTATCGCCTTGCGAAACTTGACAAAGAGCGCTATCCGGAAATAATCAGCGCCAGCGAGTTGCGATATGAGGATAACCCCACTATTCCGGCAACAGAAAAAGTTGATTTAGTTGTTGAACCAGTCAACACCGAAGCGCAGAAACAAACAGTGTGCGCGTAACGCAATTAAACAATTTAACAACTAAACAAAATTAAGCAATTATTTTCAGTTAAAATTTTCATTGCCGATTTGTTAAATTGTTAAGTTGCTATATTGTTAAATTAAATTCTATGAGCCAAAAAAACAACGCAAAGGTTGAGCCGTATTACACCAACTCCACCCACTTGTCCGTAGGAACGACAGACGATTTGTTTTACGCCTTGGACAACCAAGACGAATTGCAGACAAAATACACCGGCGGCACGGTCCTTCACGGATTTTTGGGAGAAAAACTGCCGGACGGCAAAGCCGCTAAAAATTTGGTTAAAAAAATATTTTCGCAATACCGTCTTCCTTATTTCACCCTTACTCCGACTTTCAGCATTTGTCCGCAGCATGGATATATCGCCGGAGAGCATTTTAAATGCCCCAAATGCGTGATTGACCAGCCCTGCGAAGTTTATTCAAGGGTGGTGGGGTACTTGCGTCCGGTCCAGCAGTGGAATAAAGGGAAAAAGCAGGAATTCGGGGACAGGAAGGAATATAAGGCAAATGATGTCAAATGTTAGATGTAAAATGTCAAACCCAAATCTTAGATGTCAAATCTTTTGCTATTTAGATTTAACATTTGACTTTGAGTTTTGACATTTAAGCTTTGACATAAAAACATGACAATCGGCGGATTGCAAAAATTTTCCCTCATTGATTATCCGGGCAAAATCAGCGCGGTTGTTTTTTTATCGGGCTGCAATTTCCGCTGCGGATTCTGCCATAATCCCGAATTGGTCGTTCCCGAACTCACAAAAAACCAAGAACCGATTTCTGAAAAAGATTTTTTTGAATTTTTAAAAAGCCGCGCGGGAAAACTGGATGGCGTCTGCGTAACCGGCGGAGAGCCGACAATATGGCGGGACTTGCCGGAGTTTCTGGAAAAAATCAAGAAACTTGGTTTTTTAGTGAAGCTGGATACCAACGCTACCAATCCTAAAACAATAAAGCGCCTTATCAATTCCGGTTTAGTCGATTATTTTGCGGTTGACATAAAAAATTCGTCGCAAAAATACGAAGCGACCGTCGGCGCAAAAGTTAATATGCGGGATATCAAAAAAAGCTTAAAAATTATCGTGGTAAACAATATTATTCTTGAGCTTCGCACCACTGTTATTCCTGAATTGATTGTTAGCGAAGATTTTGTTAAAATTAAAAAATGGCTGGAAGAATTAGGGGTTTTGCCTAAAGTGTTTTTATACGCTATTCAACAATTTCGGCCGCTAAAAACGCTGGATAAAAAGTTTGAGAAAATCAAGCCATATTCGGAAAAAGAATTAAAAAAAATGGGAAAGGTATTTGGCAATAAAATAAAAGTAGAGATTAGGGGTATTTGAAATGAAATTTAAAATTTAAAACTCAAAGAACAATCTTTTGTAATGTCAAATTTCAAAGCTCAAATGACAAAGTAAAATAATTGCCAATAACCAAGATGCAATAACCAAACAAATTCCAATTACCGAATAACCAATACCCAATGTTTGATTATTGAGATTTGATTATTGATTATTGCTTGGTGTTTGTTTCTTGATGTTTGG
>JAHIHE010000122.1 GCA_018899995.1 Patescibacteria group bacterium
ATTTACTATTATTGCAATAATTACAATTTCAGTATAACTAAAATTACAAATTATGTCAATACATATATCTTTCCCTTAGTTTACCCAATTTTCCGGACTCTTCCCATATTTTATAAATTTTATCTTCCACTTCCTGCGGGTTGTAGGTTTTTGAAATTTCAGGCATAAATTTAAACTAAATCCAAATGTTTAAATATCCATTGCTAAAATTACCCCCCTATCTTTGCTGTATTTTTTACTTATTACATAATCCTCTTCCAATACAATGCTTTTGCTCAATTTATCCAGTTTTTTAAAATCAAAACTTCCTCCTTGATTTTTCGCTTCAAATCCGATTTTTTTATTCAAAATAAAGTCGATTTCCACGCCGCTTCGCCTCTGATAGTAATTTATTTTTCCGTAATTTTTTAAAGACTTGAACACTGCGTTTTCAAAAATTGCGCCGGATGAAATTTTTTCCATAATATTCAATATTCCGGTGTCGCAGAAATAAACTTTGCGCGCGCCGCTTATCTCGCGATCTGTATTTCTTGAAAAAGGCTTTACTAAAAAAATAAAATAGGTGTTTTCAAGAAAAGATAAATAGTTGTATATCGTTTCGCGCGAAACGCCAAGTTCCGCGGAAAGCTTGGTAATTTCAATTTTAGAGCCGGCTCTTGCTGATAAAAGAATTATTAAATCTCTTAATTTATCAATGTTTTTAAAATCAGCCAGCGTTTTTACGTCTTGCTCGAAATACGAAGCAAAAACATCATTTAACAGCTTCTTCTTCTGGTTAATATTTTTTTCCAGAACAACTTTTGGAAAACCCCCGTATTCCAAATAGTCATCGTAATATTTTTCATAAATATTAAAGGCGACTTCGTTTTTTTGCTTTTCTTTTTCCCGGAAATCGGCAAAAAATCTTTTTGGTTTTTCTTGAAAAATAAGATATTCTTCAAAATCCAAGGGGAAAAGCTCAAAAATGATTTTTCGGCCCGCAAGCGATTCGCTAAAAAGATTTTTAAGATAATAACTGCTTGACCCTGTCAGAAAAAACTTGACATCAAAATGATCGTGAAGATATTTTACCGCACTTGGTATTTGCCTTGCGCGCTGTATCTCATCCAAAAAAATATAGGATTTTTCTTTATTAGAGATCCCAAAATTCGCTAAATTTTTCCAGATATTATCGTAATTCGTTTCTTCAAATATTTTCCTGTTAAGAGGGTTTTCCAAATCCAAAAATATCTTATTTTTTCCCGGTACGGCATCAAACAAGCTATTCATAGTTATTGTCTTACCGGTTCTTCTCATACCGGTTAAAATAATAATTTCTTTGGAATTAAGCTGTTTTTTTAATTCTTTGTCAATTTTTCTAGGAAAAATCATAATATCTACTTATTTGTTTATTACTATCTTACAAAATTTATATTATTTTGTCAACTAGGTTTCTTTATTTGCTATTTGCTTCTTTAATCCTTCCCGCGGGTTGTAGGTTTTTGGAATTTCTTTCATAAGTTTCAGTCTTGTTATTTTTGTAATTCCACATGACATTTAACGGCTTCAAATCCCTTCTTTTTGCTTTTCCTAATTTTTATTTTCTTAATAATGCTTTGAAAGCCTCGCATAAAGCGCCATAGAAAGATAATACTGATAATAAAATTAGATACTTATTATTGGTTTCAATATACCCCCACAGCGCAAACAATGATAAAAACACCAGAAGATGCAAAAACCAGAATTGTTTTTTGGAAAGTTTTTTTGGTTCCATCATAATCAAATATTAAATGATTAAAAGTATATAAACCTTCTCATAAAAATTGGCCGAGTAATATTGCAGATAACATCAGGATTATGAGAAGTTTTCACGAAGTCAAAATTTGGGCGAAGGCTGAAAGCCGTAGCCGTATAGCCCTTGTTATCGGAGTCTCGGCGAAGCCGAGACCGAGTCCCGAAGTGGCGAAGAGTTGCGGGGCTTTGAGTTTTGTATTCGCGATTAATAAATAGGACATGACATACTACTTTTAGTTTTATCCATATAAATTGCCTCTATCTCCTGTGTTTCAACATTCATTGATATTACAGCAATCACAACATTAAAATCAAAATCACAACCCTTCTTACTACTTATATCTTCACTCCAAGTGTATTTAACTAAAAGCCTATGTTTTAACGGATCCCAAAATTTATCAAACCACATATTAATTCCATCAACACATTCGTTTTCATCGCATTTTTTGTTTGATGTATATGTGGAATAAGAATTGTTACCAATATAATCTTTGAAATTTTCTTTGACATATGTATCTATTGACTTTCCCTACTTAGGTTAATACTCCCGCCTTTCTTAAACAGCTCTTTAATAATGGTTTGTCTGATTTGATTCTGCGGAAAGATTTGCGGACCATCCGTTTCAG
>JAHIHE010000123.1 GCA_018899995.1 Patescibacteria group bacterium
AAGCACTGGCTTGCTTACAGAAGCAAAAATAAACGAGGCAGATGTGCTTCTGCCAAATGACCCGAGTTTTGAAGAATTGAGAAGATTCTATCAGGAATAAACCATCTAAACAATTTAGCAATTTAACAATTAAGCAAAAAGTTAAGTTGCAATTAATGTTAATTTGTTTAGTTGTTAATTTGTTAAATTGATTTCTATGAACCCCGTTAGAAATCGCAAATTTAACGGCGGTAATTATAAAAATAATATGGAAACAAGCAAAAAAAATATTTCTAACGGGGTGAAACTTATCTTCGGTCTCGGCAATCCGGGCAAAAAATATGAAAAAACCCGGCACAACGCGGGTTTTATAGCGATAGATGCCCTTGGGCGTAATTTTTCCGCCAAAGGCGGATCCGCCGCAGGCGGACAATTTTCAATTTTCAATTTTCAATCAAAATTTAACGCGGAAATTTCGGAAGGAATGGTCAACGGCGAAAAAATTCTATTGGCAAAACCGCAGACTTTTATGAATTCTTCGGGCCAAGCCGTAAAAGCCGTCGTTGACTATTATGGAGCTCCACATACTCGCGCAAAACATATACCTATTTTATTCGGTGGAGCGGAATCCGCCGAAGCAGAAAAAAAAGCTCATCCATTGAAAGATTTACAAACACGGGTTTCTGCGAAGGCGGACAAAATCGAACCAAAAGATATAATCGTTATCCACGACGATTTGGATATTCCACTCGGCGAATACAAAATAGCCCGGGACCGCGGGTCAGCCGGCCATAAAGGCGTGCAATCTGTAATTGACGCGCTGGGGACAAAGGACTTTATAAGAATTCGGATTGGAATCAAGCCCCTCGACAAGCTCGGGGCAACACAAATTCCTACAAAGGAATTTGTGTTGGAAAATTTCACGAAAGAAGAAAAGAAAATAATTGATGAGGTTATTGAAAAAATTTGCGGAGAAATTGAATCCCGAGTACTCGGGATAAAAAAATAAGGTCAAGAAAAAATAAACTTGACCAATTGATTATTGAATTTCAACGTCGTCTATGCTTAGTCCGAAAGGACCAGATACGCCGAAAATTTCATCCCAGCATATAACAAATATTTTCTTTTTTTTGTCGTCTGCGCTCTCAATCTGTCCTCTTTTATTTACTAAACATAGCTTCCTTGACGCAGCAGTATCGCGGATTATTACCTGCTTGCCCACAAAAAATTGCAGGCTTCTGATTCCGCATTGACCCGGCATAACCTTTCACCTCCTCCTTATTTTATTTATTCTCACAAGAAGGAAACCGGATATTAGGATTTTAACAGCCGATCTTCTTCCTGCAAGAATTATTTTTAAAGAACAATGAATCAAAAATGACAAATTTCCAATGCCAAATTCCAAATCAATGTCAAAGCTCAAATTTCAAAAACTATAAATTTGACTTAGTCATTTGACATTGATTTGACATTTGTAATTCGTCATTTGACATTTCTTCGTCCATTACTTTCCAGAATACTACCGACGAGCGCAAGATTTCGCTTCAAAAGAAGCTTACCTTGGCTTACGGCTACCGGCATACTATAGGAGGAATCGTACGCTTTCACCACTCGCCGGTAGAATCCTGAAAGCTAATTGTTTAACTTTCTATTATAGCAGGTTAACAGAATTTGTCAAGCCCGTTAGAAGTCCAATAGAAAACTCCCAAATATCTTGGTCGTCAAGCGTAGCGGCTTCGCCTTATGGTCAAATTTAATAATTAGAATAATTTAAAGACTTCTAACGGGGTCAAGACCCCGTAAATTATTTTTTATGTCCACCGACTCCAAATATTATAACGCATTTAACCTGATTCCCGAAATAGGGCCCGCAAGATTCAAAAAAATCTGCGCGCGCTTCAAAAATTTGTCCGACGCGTGGAAAGCCGGCCGCCAGGAATTGCTGTACGCCGGACTTGAAGAAAAAATTTGCGGCACGATAATAAATTATCGGCTCAAAATCAATCCGGACGCGGAATGGGAAAAATTGCTGAAAGAAAAAATTTCGGTAATCACGATTAAAGACCAAAATTACCCGAAACTTCTGAAAGAAATTCCCGCTCCTCCGGCAATCTTGTATTATCGCGGAGATTTAAGCGATTTTGAATTCCCTTTGGCGGTAGTCGGATCACGGAAGGTCTCTTCCTACGGCAGGCAGGCAGTCGCGGATTTGGTAAGCGATTTGACGCGCTCCGGAATGACTATCGTAAGCGGCATGGCCCTGGGTGTTGACACCGCGGCTCACGAGGCCGCGCTCGCCGCTGGCGGAAAAACAATCGCGATATTGGCTTCTGGGCTTGATAATTCCAACCCTTCTTTTGGCTCCAGAAAAAAATTGGCGGACAAAATTATTCCCAATGGCGCGATTGTTTCCGAGTTTCCCATAGGCATGCCTGCTCTCAAACAGAATTTTCCCATACGAAACCGCATTATCAGCGGATTTTCGCTGGGCGTTTTGATTGTTGAGGCGGCCGAGGCGAGCGGAGCGCTTATTACGGCAAAATACGCCTTGGAGCATAATCGCGAGGTCTTCGCGGTGCCGGGAAGCGTTTACTGGCCGAATTCGGCCGGAACGAACAATTTAATAAAAGCCGGCGCGAAAATGGTTACAAGATTTAACGATGTTTTGGAAGAACTGAACTTGACTAAAATAAAGGACTATATTAATAATAGAAGTATTGTGTCCTCCACTCCGGAAGAACAGGTCATCCTCTCCGTATTAAATTCCGAGCCGGCGCATCTTGACGCCATTGCCAAAAAATCCGGTTTTGGCGCGGCAAAAGCGGCAAGCATTTTAATGCTGATGGAAATGAAAGGAGCGGTAAAAAATTTAGGAGGAGGAAATTATACGGTTTTAAAATGATGTCAAAACTTAAATGTCAAAACTCAAAACCAAATGTAAAATGTTAAATGTTTAAAGGTTCAGATTTAACATCTAACATATGGCTTTGACATTTAACATCTAACATTTGAAATATTTTATTATGAATTTAATAATCGTTGAATCCCCCGCTAAAGCAAAAACTATTTCCAAATTTTTAGGCGACGACTATATCGTCCGCTCTTCCTACGGCCATATCCGCGATTTGCCGAAAAACAAGCTCGGAGTTGATGTTGAAAACGATTTTCAGCCGGAATATGTCATAGGCTCAAAAAGCAAAAAGGGAGTAGTGGAATTAAAAAAATACGCGGAAGAGGCGAAAGAAATAATTCTTGCCACCGACGAAGACCGCGAAGGAGAAGCAATCGCATGGCACCTCGCCCAAATTCTTGATTTGGGAAATTCCAAATTCCAAACCTCAAATTCCAAACCTCAAAAAAACCCAAAAAAAGAAAAACAAAAACCATATAAAAGAATAGTTTTTCACGAAATTACCAAGACGGCCATTGAAAACGCTTTAGCCAATCCGCGGAAAATCAATATGCGTCTGGTTGACGCCCAGCAGGCAAGAAGAGTTTTGGATCGGCTGGTCGGCTACGAACTTTCTCCTTTTTTGTGGAAAAAAATAAGATACGGACTTTCCGCCGGGCGCGTGCAGTCCGTGGCCGTGCGGCTTATTGTTGAGCGCGAAGAAGAAATAAATAAATTCAAACCAGAAGAGTACTGGGAAATAAAGTCAAAAGTTCGTAAAGTTCGTAAAGTCAAAAGTCCCTTCGATATTACTCAGGGCGAGCAAGAA
>JAHIHE010000008.1 GCA_018899995.1 Patescibacteria group bacterium
AAAATCGGATATGGTTATAGTTCATCATGGACTTTTTTGGAAAAGCGCCAATCCTTCCCAAACCAAATGGAATAAAGAAAGAATTGATTTATTGAATAATAATGGAATTTCGCTTTACGTTTCTCATTTACCTTTAGATAAACATAAAGTAGTAGGGAATAACGCACAGCTTTTAAAATTGCTCGGCGCGAAAATAAAAAAAGAATTTTTCAAGTACGGAAATTTTAATATTGGTTGGGTCGGCGAGTGCAAGAAACCCATTACGATTAAATTCGCGGCGGAAAAGTTGAAAATAGAGCTTGGCACAAAATGCGTTATTTTGCCGTTTGGCAAGGAAAAAATAAAAACTATTGCAGTGTGTAGCGGTGGAGGTGGACATGAATCATTTTTTGAAGCTTTCGATTCAAATGTGGATTTGTATTTAAGCGGAGAAGCGATTGATGTTTATTCTTTGGCAAAAGACGCGAAGTTCAATGTGATTTTTGCTGGCCATTACGCCACTGAAACAATCGGACTGAAAGCTTTATCTAAAGTTATCGCCAAAAAATTCCGGACAGAAAATGTTTTTATTGATATTCCGACAGGATTGTAATGTTTTAAATTGTAAAAGTTATTCCCATCGGCTGCCAAGCGACGATTGATGCCGAGTGAAAATATTTTTCGATTGATGAGGAAGCGGTTTTGTAAAATAGATAAAGATTTTTGCTTTACTTAAATAGTATGGTAATATGTATTATCATACTATTAAACTATTTTCAAAAATATGAGCAAAGTTAATCCACGTGCTTTGGATTCCGATTCTAAAATGAAATATTTGGATTTGTTGTGGACATCAATCGCGCAACTGGAAACAAGAGAAGAAACAAAGCATTTTTTCAAGGACTTATTAAGCGAAAGTGAGGCAATAATGTTGGCACGACGGATTGAAATAGCAAAGCGATTACTGGAAGGCGAATCATACGATAATATTGCTGCGGATTTAAAAGTAGGAAAAGATACGATTGGACGAGTTCAAAGATGGCTTACTTCCGGCTTTGGCGGATATGAAAAGGCGGTAAATGGGTTTAAAAAAGAAGTGGGTCGGCGGTTTAGTAATTCTTCAAAAACAATTAAAAACGAGCCATATAGTTTTAATTGGATCAAGCAAAAATACCCCCTGCATTTTTTGTTATTTAACTTACTTTCAAGTAATAAGGGTTCTAAAAAATAAGTAGTATGGTAATATGTATTACCATACTAAATAAAAAATGTGAGTGAAAAACTTAAGAGCTAATTTATGGAGATTAAAGAAGTTAATAATTTGGATCGGCGAAAATGGAACGATTTCGTCCTTGAAAATAAGGGCGAGTTTTTGCAGTCCTGGGAATGGGGAAATTTCCAGGAGTCCTTCGGCAGAAAAATCTGGCGGATAGGAGATGTTGGCGATAACGAAGAAATTTTAGCCGTTACTTTAGTAATCAGGCACGAACTTCCGCTGGGTAAAAATTATTTATATTGTCCGAGAGGACCGATTTTGAAAATTCCAAATTCCAAAGCCTCCGTTTTCGCAAACACTTCGGCGGACAAGCAAATTCCAAATGGTTCAACGGGCTCACCATCCCGAGCAGAGTTGAGGGACAAATTACAAATCCCAAATTCCAAAACTTTGGAATTATTTTTAAAAAAAATCAAAGAAATCAGCAAAAAGGAAAAATCGGTTTTTTTGCGATGGGAACCGGGAAAGGAAGCGGGAATATACTTGGAAACCAGGTTTCCAAGTGGACTTGGAAACCTGGTTTCCAAGTGGACGGCATCCAATATCCAGCCGCGCAGCACTTTAATTTTAGACATAACCAAATCCGAAGAGCAATTATTGGCGGAGATGAAGCAAAAAACGCGCTATAACATAAAATTAGCCGAAAAGCGCGGCGTGAAGATTAGAATATCTGATAAAAATACTTTTGAAGCGGATTTTGAAAAATTCTGGCAACTTGCCAAAGAAACATCCGGGCGAGACGGGTTTAAAATACACCCTAAAGAATATTACCGGAAAATGCTTGCCCTCCAGTATCCGCCAGCCGGCGGAGTAGGAGGGTTGGATAAATTTGAGTCAAAAGATGGAAATCACTCAAATCGGTTTACCATCAAGCTGTTTTTCGCCGAATACGAAAACAAGTCCTTATCAGCGAATATTGTTATTTTTTTTGGCTCGCGCGCCGTCTATATTCACGGCGCGTCTTCTGACGAAAATCGCAATTTTATGGCGCCGCATCTCCTGCAATGGGAGCAAATAAAAAATGCCCGCGAAACGGGCTGCGAAGAATACGATTTCTGGGGAATCAGCATAAAAAACCAAAAACCAAAGACCAAAGACCAAAACTTAGATGCGGTTAATTATAAGTCGAAATGGCAGGGAATTACTAAGTTTAAAACCGGTTTCGGCGGAAAAGAATTAACCTACCCCAAAGCAATGGATTTTGTTTTTCAGCGGGAACTTTATCATCTGATCAAATTTGCCAAAGGCCTGAAAAAATTATTATAAAATTTTTATAAGCAGCAAAGCAACACCGATGCCGTAAAGCGCTCCGGCTAAAACTTCGTGAGGATAATGACCTAAAGTTTCGTGGAGGCGGGGATATTGAGCCGCTTTTTCCGCAGGAAGTTCTTGGACAAGCCGGTTTATGGCTTTTGCCTGCTGGCCAAGATAAAACCTGAACCGCACCGCGTCGTCTATAACGATAAAGGTTAAAGCCATGCTGATGGCGAAAGCCGAAGAATAAATTCCTTCATGCCAAAAAACCACAGTCAGAAGAGAAGTTGCTAAAGCGGTATGAGAAGAGGGCGTGCGACCATGTTTCAAAAAATAACTTTTATCAAAAACGCCGGTTTTAGCAGTCATCAGGGCCGCTTTTATGATTTGGGCGGTGATAACAGCGATTAAAGGAATAACGAAGAAGAGAATCATAATTTAAAAAGATTTACGAATTAAGAATATTTACTTAAACCAAAATTTCAAAATCCCCGCCTGCCAAAGTCTATCGCGCGAATTTTATTTTTTTCTTGCTTTAATTAGTTAAAGAAGTTTAAAAATTATTAACAAGGTTAATGGCAATGGCGGGCAGGCAAATGTCAATTCAATCCCGAGTACTCGGGACAAATGTCAAAAATTATAAATTTGGAATTTAGTCATTTGACATTGATTTGACATTTGAGCTTTGGTATTTGGATTTATTACCTTACTGCTGCTTATTCTTTAGGATATAATAAAATTAGTTTTTCCGCAAGGAAAACATTTATTGGGCTTATCAAATATGATAAAATTATTCATAAAACTTAACGACGATAATGCCACTTTTGAAATTATACTCAAAAAAGGCGATAAAATATCGGCTCGGCTAAAAGGGTCCCATAAAAAGGATTTGGCCGATAAGCTGATAGCCGGACTTGACAAAATTTTCAGCCGTGCTAAACTGAAAAAATCGGATAATTTCAGAATTTATTTGCTTTCCGGCGCCGGCAGCTTTGTCTCTAACTTAATAGGGAATTCAATCACCGAAACTTTAAATTGGGCTCATAAAACCGGCTCAAAAAAGAAGGTTTTCCTATGATTAAAATAAATTAGATAACAGCAAATTAAGGTTACCAAAAAACCGAGTTGTTTTATTTGGCGTTTTTTATTTTGTTGTCTTTACCCCCATCTTTTTCTCTCGCTACGCGAGATATGGCGAAGCCAGACAAAAAGGCGGGGGTGTCCAATCCAGACGATTGCCGCAGTTGACCATTTTTAAAACCACCTTCAATTTACAAATTTTAAATAGTATGGCCGAGACCAAAAAAAGAAAAGAAGAAAAAGCCCTTGATAATTATTTGGCGCCGCGCAAATATTTTCAAAAAAAAGAAGAAGCCGTGCCCCTGCCCAATTTGATAGAAGCGCAAAGGACTTCTTACGATTGGTTTATAAAGGATGGGCTTAAAGAGTTGTTTAAAGAGCTCGGGCCGATTATAAGCTACAATAAAGATTTGGAATTGGAACTCAGGGACTATTATCTGGACGAGGCAAAATATGACGAGGCGACTTCCATTGAAAAAAACGTTTCTTTTGAAGCGCCCTTAAGAGTAAAGGCGCG
>JAHIHE010000124.1 GCA_018899995.1 Patescibacteria group bacterium
AATGCTGGCATTGAGAGAACCGACTGAAACTTCCGCAATTGACCAATTTCTGCTATTAACGGGAATAATATAAAAATGCTCTCGCGTATAATCTTTAAGCTTGCTTTTTATCAACTGATATACCTTTTTTGGATCAGTAAGTTCCTTGCTCTTATAAGGCGGGACTTGGTTGGCAAGCCGGCGGCCAATTTCAAAAACGGCTTTTATCTGCGCCGCTTTTGCCGGTCCGATTCCTTTGATTGAAGACAATTCCTCAATGCTTGCCTCGGCTAATTTCTGCAAACTGCCAAATTGTGTTAGCAGTTTTTGCGCCGTAACCGCGACTGATTCCCCTGCAACGCCGCGCCCCAAAATAACCTGCAATAATTCCTGGGCCGAAAGCGCCTGCTCGCCGAACTTAGCCAGCCGCTCGCGCGGCCGCTCTTCCTTTGGTAAGTCGTGAATAGTAAATGATTTACTCATATTTTATTTTACTTCAACATCTATCCAACCGGCATTTTGAAGCAATTCATTGATTTTTATTCTGGCTTTGGCTTCTTTTTGCATAATTTATCTTAAAATTAAACCCTTATTTAATCTTACCCAAAAATCCGCTTAAAATCAAAATTAAATCTCGCTCTGTTGTTTTAACTTGCCATTTTTCCTGCCTTGTTTCGCCAAAAGTCATATATTCCTAATAAAATCATTCTCGCCCATTGGCGCTTGGCCGGGCAAAATAAATATTTTACAATTTGTTTTGCGGCAAGATACGCGCTAAAAATATAAACCAAAAAAATTTTTGCGCCGCCATTCGCTCTTTTTGCCATCATAAGCCCGTTCCGCGCGTGATAATAGAGGTAGGAAGGAGAAAATTCTTTTGTACTGCGCGAAATTTTATGCCAAATATGGGATTCCGGCGCTAAAGCGCATTGCCAGCCGGCTTCCCGCGCTTGCAGGCAGTAATCCGTATCTTCGTAATACAGGAAATAATCATCGCTCAATCC
This sequence comes from Patescibacteria group bacterium, assembly GCA_018899995.1. Lineage (GTDB taxonomy): Bacteria > Patescibacteriota > Minisyncoccia > JAHIHE01 > JAHIHE01 > JAHIHE01. The sequence continues at coordinate 984 of JAHIHE010000124.1, forward strand.
GCCGATTTTTTCAATAACTTCGCGTTTTATCAATAAGCAGCAGCCAGTGAGATAATCGGTAACTTTCAGAGCTTCATATTCTTTATCGGTTTGACTATAATTTAGGTGCGACCCCCGGGTTTTCAGCCAATTTATTTTTCCGCCGGCAAACCATACTCGCGGCGCTCCAATCGGCGGGTAGAAATAAATTTTTGACCCAATAAGGCCAATTTTTTTGTCGCTCTCCCCTATTTTTACCAATTCGCTTAAAAAATTCGGTTCAACCAAAGTGTCGTTATTGAGAAGCAGGACATAATCGGCGCCGTTTTTGAGCGCGTATTTTATCCCGACATTATTTCCTCCGGCAAAACCCGCATTATAACTATTAACTAATAACTTATAACTTATAACGGATTTATGGGTATTGATCCAAATTTTTATTTTTTCCGCCGATTCATCGGTTGAACCGTTGTCCACGACAATAATTTCATAATTTGGATAATCAATTTTCGCCAGCGAGTCCAGGCATTCAAGCGTGTCTTGCCAGCCGTTCCAGTTTAGAATTATGATTGAAACTTTTGGAGTTGACATTTGGTTTTGAAAGTATTAAACTAAATTTATGGAGGTGAAATTTTGTTTGATATAACAACTGGAATCGCAGGCTATATAGTTATAGCCATAATAGTTTGGATAGTTCTATTTATTGATACCAGAAAGACAAATATTTACGACTTGCTGGAAAGGAAATGGCTAGGATTATCAACTCTTAAATTATCGGCAATAACTATAATAGCGGTTGGTTGGTTATTGGTAGCTTTTGTTTTAACAGTAGGAACAATTTTAAATAAATTGTTCGAAGCATTATTTTCCAAGAATAAACCAACACAATGCCTCCCGCATGAGGAGGTCGGTGATTTATAAAAAATGAATCACCTCTTTTTTATTTTATTTTTTTACCTAAACAGCACTGCGGCGTCGGTTTTATAAAAATCGCGCTCTTTTTTATTTATTACATAAACCATATCCCATTTTCTTCCGCTTATGGAAAACTGCTCGGCAGTCATTTCCAAATGATGCTTTGTCCTGTCGCCGTTTATTTCGTAGACCTTATAATCGCCTTCCGCTCTCACCAAGAACGAATCCTGGAAATAATCCCTTGCCGCGGGGGTGACAATTTCTATACTGTTCCAGCCAAAATGCGGATAAAATTTGAAAATTTCCGCCGCCTGAATCCATCGCTTGTATTTTCCATTTATAACATAGACCTTGTAATCGCCTTGCGCCCTAATGAGCGCGCCGTTTTTAACTGAAGGAAAGTAAGTGAAAGCGTTGGTCAAAACGGCTGATTGGGAATTTGGATTTGTCACGGTAATATCAACGATCCCCGGCTCCAAAGAAGGCGCTTTGGCGATTATTGTGCCCGGGTTTATAACTTTAATTTCAGCAGCAGGCGCTCCGCCAAAGTTTACAGACAAATTTTGCTCAAAATTTTCACCTATAATCGTAACTGACGCGCCTCCGCAGGTAACTGAAATATTGGGAACGACGCTTTTTAAAACTGGCTGCTGAGAAGAAACGAGCTTGGCGCTGTAAGAAAATCTGACAGGCGCTTCAATTTCCGTAAACCCGAATGTCTTTCTCTCGCTAATCGGCATAATTATTGCCGAATCCACCGAAGTTCCAAAATTATTTATGTAAATTGTTCCTTTTTGCGCTGAGTTCAGGTTAAAATAGCCAATACTTGCTGTTCCATTGGTATTTTTTAATATATAAGGCACGGAAAAAATTGCGCCGGAATCATCGGAGACAAAACTTATTTTTAATGTTTGATCCGGCAATCTTAAAGTTGGCGAAGAAAAAAATTGATACCATTTTCCCGACCAGTCCTTGGTATATTCAGCGCTTTCCACGACAACATTTGAATAAATGGTATAAAAAGTGGTTGACGCAACATGCAAATTGCCATAGGTTAAATTTGGATTACTGTAGGCATATTTTCCGCCGAAGAAACTTTGGTTATTCAAATAATTGGCAATTACCCAATTTGTAAAAACTGCGTGAAAATTTTCCGTGGAATTTGTTTGTCGCAGCCCGTCTCTTATTGCCGCTATGCCGATCTTGGGAGAACTAACGATAAATTTTAAAATATCCTTGCCATAATTGTCAACCAAAAATTGCATAAAAAGATTTACGCTCGCGTAGTCCTCGCTTAAATTTCTCCATTCGGTGAGCGAATCCGAGGAGTTTTGCAAAAAATTTTTTACACGCGACTCAAGATTGCTGCCGTAATAATTATTGTCGTACCCCAGCAAAGTTGCCGAATACTCGCTTAGTCCTTCGTTCAGCCAAATTTCTTCATCAGCGCCGGATAATTTCTTTTTTTGGTGCCAGTTAATCATATGCTGAAATTCGTGCGCCAGAAACGACTTGATAATGCTTTTGCCGAGCGAATTGATGTTCAAGTACAATATTTCTTTTTCATTGCTTCTGCTGTTTTTAACCTGGTTTTTGAAATATTCATCGTTGGGATTAAAGTATCCGCCCGCGTCTTTCCGAATATCGGCAAGCAAAATATAAATTTTTGGATCATTGTCAATTCCCGGCGACCATTCTAATCCGTATATCTCGCGCATTTTCGGGTAAATAGTTTTATCAAACTCATCGGCGAGAGCGCTGATATTTAAATCAACCGCAACCCGGCTTTGGCTGTCCAGTTTTGCCCAGTACGCGTCGTCCACATAAAAATAAGCGTTTTGGCTTGTAAGGCGGTTGGTCGCGGTCATCGCGTCTCTGCCGTTATTGTCGTAGGCGGGGTCAATTAAAAAACCAACCTCCGCGCTGGCGGACGCTTTTTGGGTTATGCCGATAAGCAAAACCAGCAATAATACGCTTGATAAGAAAAAAAGTTTTTTACTCTTGAACATGATTATTATAAATTTACGATGAGCGGGTAGCGGGAATCGGACCCGCGTTTTCACCTTGGAAGAGTGACATAATACCATTATACTATACCCGCCTAAGTTTTTGCTTAGTTTTTATTTTGACAAATCAAATTTAATACATAAGACCAGTTGCTTAATAAGGTTTTAGTTGTTTTTTTGAAAAATCAGTGGCTTAAAATAAGGGTTTTTTGAGATAAAATGCTTCAAAATATTATTAAGCAACTGGTCTATACATTTTACAACAATAAGCGCCAAAAGTCCATTGTTTATACCCTTACCCTTTATTTATTATTCGGCGTTTCAGTGGTTTTGCCGTCAAATTCCGGCGAGTTTGCTTCGGCCTCCGCTTTAGTGGCGCGAGTAACGCCGTCTTTATGGTGCGCTGGAGAATAAATAGTGTAGAGTTTCAGGTCTTCATTGCCTGAAGCATTAATTACATTATGATTCGCTCCGGCAGGCACGACGATAGCCGAGCCATCCGTAACTTCGTATTCGTTGCCGTCAATTATTACTTTTCCCCGTCCTTTTTCAAAACGAAAAAATTGATCGTTGTCCGGATGCGCTTCCATGCCGATTTCTTCTTTTGGCGAGAGGGACATCACGACCAATTGGCTGTGCCTGGCGGTATAAAGCACTTTTCTGAAATTTTTATTCTCTTTTGACTCTTTCTCTATGTTGACTACATATCCTTTCATAATTTTGTCCCGAGTATTTATGGTGAGTTTATTGAACCACTCGGGATTATTAATTATTTAAAAATTTTCATTTTTTTGAATTCATATTTTTTGGTTTAATTTTTAGTTATAATTCTCCTTTAAATGTTTACCCTGAAGTAAGATTTGCTTTACTTTAGGGCTTTGAATAAAATGGATTGACTTTTTACTCCTCAATTATTTTTTTTCGACTTTTTACTTGTTTAGTTTATTATTTATTCTACCATTCGCGCGCCTGCCCGCCGTAGCATTGGCGAAAGAGGGAATTAGATCATAGAGAATCTATCACTGGATATTCCTACATTCTCAAGAATGTTGGAATGTTTTTATAAACTTTATGAATTTTTCTCCATAAGGCGATAGTGAATGAATCACGCTTCTGCCTTGATACTTTTTATTCAAAAGACCGGCTTGGACTAATCGCCTGGTATGTTCGGAAATGGTTTTAAAGTTTTTGTCTAAATTTTCAGCGATTCCCTCTACGGTAATGCCGGGATTTCCGGAAACTAAAAGCAAAATATCAATTCGGTGATGATTGGCCACGCCCTTAAAATGTCTCTCAAATTGTTTTGCCGTCTTCATATTCTTATTCTAACAAAATATTCCGACATTCTCAAGAATGTTGGAATGTTTTTAGTTATTGAG
>JAHIHE010000125.1 GCA_018899995.1 Patescibacteria group bacterium
AGAAATTTTAGCCAATTGCATAGAGCTTTTGGAAAAAATGGAAAATCGCCATATTCTTGACGGCCTCGGCGAATTGCTCGATGAAGCTCAAAAAGATTGGTCGCGCGCGAAATTGCGGACCGAAACGATATTTTTATTAAAAGTATGGCTGGAAAGCGAGAAATAAAAACGGCGGTATTTTATTTTGAGAATCGTGAAGAATGTGGTATGATTTATTCAACTAAACAACTAAACAGAATTCAATTTAGCAATGTAACAATTAAACAAACAGATTTTTTATTTAAAAACCCCGTCTTTAATTTGCTAAATTGCTAAGTTGTCTAATTGTTATGTTGCTAAATTGCTAAATTGATTTTATGCCAAACAAACTTTTAACTCCAGCCCACAATTTAATTTCCGACAACCGTAATTTAATCTGCGACCATGATCACAACAGCAGGGATAAATCCAAGCGCCTGATTTTGTGGTTCAATGAAGTGGGGATGGCCGATGTTGGCTTGGTCGGCGGGAAAAACGCTTCTTTGGGAGAAATGTACCAAAATCTTGCTCTGAAAGGCGTAAGCGTTCCCAATGGCTTTGCCACCACTGCCCGCGCGTACCGGTATTTTTTGGAAAAAACAGGGCTGAATGGCGAAATTAAAAAAATATTAAGCGGATTGGACACCAGAGATATGAGAAATTTGGCAAAGCGCGGCGCCGCGGCGCGAAAAGCGATTTTGGCGGCTGAATTTCCGGAAGATTTTAAAAAAGAAATTATCAATTCTTATTACCAGTTGAGCATGAGCTACGGACATCATCACGCCGATGCGGCGGTAAGAAGTTCTGCCACGGCAGAGGACTTGCCAAACGCTTCTTTTGCCGGCCAGCAGGAGTCATATCTGAATATCAGCGGCGAAAAAGCGCTTTTAAAAGCGGTGAAAGAATGCGTTGCGTCGCTGTTCACTAACCGCGCCATTTCTTACCGCGTTGACAAAGGATTTGACCATTTTTCCATCGCGCTATCGGTAGGAGTGCAAAAAATGGTGCGGAGCGATTTGGCTAGTTCCGGCGTGATGTTTTCTTGCGACCCGGATTCGGGGTTCGCCGATGTGACTGTGATCAACGCCGCTTACGGCTTGGGCGAAAATATCGTTAAAGGCAGGGTCAATCCGGACGAATATTGGGTCTATGAGCCGTTTCTGAAAAATAATCTGGCGCCGATTATCGGGAAAACTTTAGGCGATAAAAAATGGCGGCTCGTTTATTCCGGCGGCAAATCCGCCAGAGGCGCCCGCTTGCCGGATGGGCAGGGATCAACCAAAAATATTAAAGTCGCTTCCGAAGACCAGAAAAAATTTGTCTTAAAGGACGAGGAAATTATTCAACTGGCAAAATGGTCCGTGTTGATTGAAAAGCATTATAAGCGGCCCATGGATATTGAATGGGCCAAAGACGGACAAACTGAAAAACTTTTTATCGTGCAGGCGCGGCCGGAAACCGCTCACCAAAGCAAGCGAGATGTGAATGTTTTGGAAAACTATGAAATGACTACTCCGTCTAAATCGCGCGAAGTTATTGTAACAGGCGTGAGCGTCGGCGCGAAAATCGGCAAAGGTAGAGCGAATATCATTAAAGACATAAAATATATCAACAAGTTTAAGTCCGGCCAAGTTTTAGTCGCGAAGATGACTGATCCGGACTGGGAGCCGATCATGAAAATGGCTTCGGCGATTGTCACCGACGCCGGTGGCAGGACTTGCCACGCGGCGATTGTCTCGCGCGAATTGGGAATACCTGCCGTGGTAGGGACCAAAAATTCAACTTCGGCGATAAAACCCGATTCGGAAATTACGGTTGATTGTTCGCAGGGTGAAACAGGATATGTTTATAAAGGCGCTCTGCCTTACGAAGTTAAAAAAACCAACCTGAAAAATATACCGCGGCCGGAAGTAAAAATTATGATGAATTTGGCTGATCCCAACGAGGCATTTAAATTCTCATTTTTGCCCAATGACGGAATCGGCTTGGCGCGCGAAGAATTTATCATCAACAATTACATTAAAATCCACCCTTTGGCCTTAATAGAATATCAAGCCAAATACCAAATACCCCCGAAGGACAATTCTACGGGGCAGGCAAATACCAAAAACCAGAGCAAGAAATCTAATAAAAAAACTGTTTTAGACAAAGATACAATTAGGCGAATTGAAGAACTGACCGCCGGCTATCCCGATAAAATTCAGTTTTATGTTGACAAACTGGCAGAGGGAATCGGCAAGCTTGCCGCGGCGTATTATCCCAAAGATGTCATTGTCAGATTTTCCGACTTTAAAACAAACGAATACGCGAATTTAATCGGCGGAAAATATTTTGAGCCCGAAGAAGAAAATCCGATGATCGGCTGGCGCGGCGCCTCGCGCTATTACGACGAGAAATTCCGGCAAGCGTTTGAGCTTGAATGCAAGGCGATTAAAAAAGTCCGCGAGGCGTTCGGATTTAAAAACGTGATTACAATGATTCCGTTTTGCCGGACTCCGGAAGAAGGCAAAAAAGTTCTGGAAATTATGGCCGGCTCCGGACTCACGCGCGGTAAAGATGGGTTTAAGGTCTACGTGATGGCCGAAATCCCTTCAAACATTATTCTGGCTGAAGAATTTGCCAAAATTTTTGACGGATTTTCCATCGGCAGCAACGACCTGACGCAATTGGCGCTGGGACTTGACCGCGACAATGGAACTTTGGCGCATATCGGCAACGAAAAAAATGAAGCGGTAAAAATTTTAATTCGGCAACTGATAAAAGTGGCGCATAAGTATAATAAAAAAGTCGGAATCTGCGGACAGGCGCCGTCTGACTTTCCGGAATTCGCGGAATTTTTAGTCAAAGAAGGCATAGACAGCATTTCGCTTAATCCTGACACGGTGCTGAAAACCACAATGATGTTGGGGAAGAAATAAGCAAATTATAAACCTCCATACCATGGGCTCACTTTCGCGGTTTTAGACAATATTCTTCGGGATTTTACCCGCCTAAATTTTATTCACCCGCCAAAAATTTTTCTGAAATTTAGGCGGGCAAGACAAAATTTTGGCGGGTTTGTGTATAAAAAAATCCGGCAAGACAAAATACTTGTTAAAAATATTTATCAAGCCGGCACTGGATTTCCTCCCATGTTGATTTTTAATTCTCCTTTCCCAAAAGTCAGGTCTTTGCCGCATATTTGGCAGACGACATGGTGAATCGGCGGTCCGTCAAGCACCTCGGAAGCGTCCACTATTTTGAGGGTTAAGGCAGTTGGCGCGCCGTTGTGAGAATGGGAAGAAAATGGTTTAACTATTTCGTTAAACTTATCACTTGTGTACATTTTACCTCCTTTTAAAGCCGTATTTATTATACAGATAAACAAAAGATAGTCAAGACAAATCTTTGACATATTTGTTCATAAATTATACTATTTTATAGTTATGTCCGTACACTTTTTGTTATTGGTTATAGGTTATGAGTTATTGGTTATTGTATGGAGAGGTCGCATAGTGGCCGATTGCGTTCGCTTGGAAAGCGAATATACCGAAAGGTATCGAGGGTTCGACTCCCTCCCTCTCCGCCAATTGGGAAACTGGGGGAATTGGCAAAGGTTCGCCAGCCGATTTTTCCCTTAATTGAATTTCGTAGTATGATAATACATATTACCATACTATTTTAAGGAGATGGATTTTTATGAAAAATATTGATGGTCAATTGCCTACCAGCGCCAAAATGGTTTTTAAGGGAGAAATATTTGAAGTTTGGCAATGGAAGCAAAAAATGTTCGACGGAAGCATCCAAACTTTTGAGAAACTTCGCCGGACCAATACCGCGCAGGTGATTCCTGCAGTCGGCGATAAAATTCTTATCCAGATACAGGAGCAGCCCGACAGGAAAAAATCTTTTAATTCCATTCCTGGCGGCAGATGCGATTGGGGAGAAGAACCGCTGATTGCCGCCAAACGCGAATTGCTGGAAGAAACCGGATATATTTCGGATGATTGGACGCTGTGGCGCGAAGAAAATCCCATTGGTAAAATTATCTGGACTGTTTATACTTATATTGCGCGAAACTGCTACCACAAACAGCCGTCGCAATTGGATGCTGGAGAAAAAATTACCACTCAATTAATTTCCTTTGACGAATTTTTGATGTTGTCGGAAGATCCGTCGTTTTATGAAAGAAAAGATTTATACTGCGAGCTTATCCGCGCGCGGTTTGACAAAAAATTTCGGGAAGATTTTTATAAATTGCTTTTCGGGGTAAAATAATTTTATGGACAGATGCTTGCCGTTTTATTTCTCGCGAAAATTAGAAAGGAAAAAGGTAGCATTATTAACAGTCGGAAATTTTGAATAAGTATGAATGAAATTCACAGTAAAAAAGTTATTCTTCGTAAAACAACAGAAAAGGATTTGTCGGATCTTATAAATTTATGGAATGACGGAAGGGTTATGAAATGGGTTGGACTTCCCAATGGTGGGGGATATGATTTAGAAAAAGCAAGAGACTGGTTTAATAAACTGCGAAAGGAAACAAATCGGCATCATTTCGTTGTCTATAATAATGATATTGGCTTTTGCGGGGAAGTGTATTATGAAACGGATGAAAAATATAAGCGCGCAGGACTTGATATTAAGTTTCAGCCGGAAGCGCAAGGTAGGGGGCTGGCGAGCGATGCTTTGAATACTTTGATAGAATTTATTTTTAAATCTGAATCGGATATAGACGCGGTTTGGACAGAACCGGCAAAAGAAAATTTTGCCGCGCAAAATCTTTATACGCGCTGCGGCTTAAAACCCCATCTGCGGCCAAAAGATTTAAAAGGAGCGGGTTCTTATTGGGAAAGAAAAAGAAGCGAGAAATAAATAACTATAAATAATCACTACTGTTGCGTTAAAAATCAAATAAACAAGCCTGTTTTTGAACTTGATCATTTAAAATATGATCAGATTCAGAAACTAGCGTATTTATAGAGGTTTTTTCAAATTGAGAAACTGATAAAATTTGTAGAATTTCATA
>JAHIHE010000126.1 GCA_018899995.1 Patescibacteria group bacterium
AGAATATGTGAAAAACATTCTAAATTTTTTAGCAAATTATTTTCCAAACTTTACCGCTGGGAAACTTTTTGATTCTGCTAAAAATGAAATTCCCGGCGAAACAGACAGAAAAATGCTATTGAATTATTCATTTTTGGCAGGAAAATCCAGAGAGCATGAACTTGCCGCAAAATTAAACGAACTTCAAGAAAAATATAAGGACGAATTGAAATTTAAATACATTGGGCCAATGGCGCCTTATAGCTTTGTTGATATTAAATTGAGCGTGGGCAATTTTGACTTGGTTGATAACGCCAGGAAAACCTTGGGGCTCGGAGAGGAAGTTACAATCCTAGAAATAAAAAACGCCTACTATGAATTGGCTGCGCAATATCATCCGGATAAACATGAGCACAAAAAAGATCAGGCCGTATTGGAAGAAACAACAAAGAAGATGAAAGGCATAATAATGGCTAACGAAGCCCTGACCGCTTATTGTAAATATTGTTTATCGTCTTTATCTTTGAAAGAAAATCAAAGTTGCTCCCTGCGCAAAATAGATGTTGAGAATTCAATAATTATTAAAGAATAAAATCCAAGCTCGGCCAAACCGCCGTTGTCCTCGGCGCGGCGCGGATGGCAAAGCAAAAGGAGCTAAACGCAAAGCTTAAAGAATAAGTTTTTAACTGTTTCTATCCATTCCATTCATCAATAAAACCTGCTCGAGCAGGTTTTATTGATATTTTAAACTATATATGTTGTATTTAAAGTTTATACGGTGATTCTCGCAAATCTTCTTTTTCCGGCTCTGATTACCATTCCATTTTTTATTTCAACAACTTTTTTCCAGCCAGAAATCGTTTTGCCGTTAATTTCCACGGCACGACCTTCCACTAATCTTTTGGCCTCGCTTTTTGAAGAAACTAATTTTGTTTTAACCAGCAAATCTAAAACCGACATGGTTCGCCCTTGTTTACTACAAGAGGTTTTTTCACTGATTTTAATTTCCGGAATTTCGCTGGGGACTCCCTTGTCGCGAAAAACTTTATTGAATTCAGTTTCGGCCGCTTCGGCTGATTTTTGGGAATGATAAAAAGTGATGATTTCTTTGGCAAGCCGGACTTTCATGTCGCGGGGATTGATTTTTGGATTTTTTAAATCCGCTTTTATTTTTTCCAATTCTTCATCCGACAAATCTGTAAGAAGCGTAAAATAATTAGTAATTAACGAATCGGGAATGGACATAATTTTACCAAACATTGAGTTTGCGTTTTCGGCAACGCCAATATAGTTATCTAAGCTTTTGCTCATTTTTTGCGCTCCGTCCAGTCCGACTAAAAGCGGCACGGTAATGATATTTTGTTCTGGCAAATTCATTTTTCTTTGCAAATCCCTGCCAGCCAGCATATTGAATTTTTGGTCAGTTCCACCCAATTCCACATCTGCCGCAACCTCTATGGAATCGTACGCCTGCATAATCGGATACATAATTTCACTTATCGCGATATCGTTTCCGCTTTTAAGACGCTTACTGAAATCGTCGCGCTCTAAAATTCTTGCAACCGTGAATTTTGAAACAAGTTTTAAAATATCCTCCCAGCCCATGGCGCAAAACCAGGTGCTATTGTATCTAACCTCTATTTTTTTAAAATTCAAAATTTTTCCCGCTTGGTCAAAATAAGTCTTGGCGTTTTTTAAAACTTCTTCTTTTGACAAAGCTGGCCGGGTTTTTGATTTTCCGGAAGGGTCGCCGATCATGCCGGTAAAATCGCCGATAATAAAAACCGCTTGATGGCCCATATCCTGAAACTCTTTCAGTTTTTTAAGAACCACAAAGTGGCCGAGATGAATATCCGGACGCGAAGGGTCAACTCCGAGCTTTATTCTCAATCGCTTGCCGGACTTGAGCTTCTCTCCCAAGTCTTTTTTGACAATAATTTCTTCTACGCCGCGAGCGAGAAGTTTTTTGATTTTTTCCGGATCAGTAATGATTTTGGGCATAAAAAGTCAATTAAGCAAGATAACAATTAAACAAAATTCAATTAATCAATTAAGCAATTTAACAAAATAACAATATAAAAATTAGGGTTTAAAATCTTAAATGAAAATAATTCCTAAATTCTGTTAAATTGTTTGATTGTTTAATTGTTAAGTTGGGTTCGTTAAATTGTTTAGTTGTTAAATTGCTAAATTGTTAAGTTGTTTGCTTACTTGCTTTTAAATCTACCACAATTGGCCGCTTTGGGCAACTGCTTTACATATGGAATAAACAGCGGGGGCTATTTGTCAATTTCCTTTTTTCGTTATATTATCAGTTTATGGTGAAGGATTTGAACCATATTATTAAAGGAACTTATGTTTTAATTTATGCCAGTGAGAAAGCGATATTTGGGAACAACAAAGTTTTCCGGCTCGGGAAATATTTTAAGAATAAGCCCGCTCAAAAGCCCGTCTCCGCGGAAGAAAAGAAAAATTTTCAGAACATTGGCAATAATTGTTGCCACGCTGTTTTTTTTGTCGGCCGTTGCCGTAGGAGCGGTTTTTATTTATTTTTCCCGCGATCTGCCCGACCCCGCCTCCTTGGGCAAGCGCCAAGTCGCCGAATCAACGAAAATATACGACCGGACCGGCTCCGTTTTGCTTTATGAAATCCACGGCGAGGAAAAACGCACCATCGTGCCCCTCTCGGAAATTTCTCCTTATTTGAAAAAAGCAGCCATTGCCGTAGAGGACAAGGATTTTTATTCACACGAAGGCGTGGATTTGCGCGGAGTCGCGCGCGCCGTTTTGCAGGACATAATTACAGGCGATTTACGCCAAGGCGGCTCTACCATTACCCAGCAGCTGATTAAAAATTCAATATTAACCCGCGAGAGAACGATAGCCAGAAAAATCAAAGAATGGATTTTGGCGATTGAGCTTGAGCAGAAGTTTTCCAAAGACCAGATTTTGGAAATGTATTTGAACCAGATTCCCTACGGCTCAAACGCGTACGGCGCCGAAGCTGCGGCACAGACCTTTTTCGGCAAGCCGGCCAAAGATTTAACCCTCGGCGAAGCGGCGATTTTGGCCGCTCTTCCAAAAGCGCCGACTTATTACTCTCCCTACGGAACGCACAAGGAGGATCTTAAGTCCAGACAAGAATATGTTATCAGCCGGATGAATCAGTTGGGCTATATAAATTCCGAAGAAGCAAAAAGCGCCTTGGCGGAAAACGCTTTGGATAAAATAAAGCGGTTTAAGGAAAAAATGATCGCTCCGCATTTTGTGATGATGGTAAAAGAGTACCTTGCTGACAAATACGGCGACAAGGTTTTGGAAAAAGGCGGGCTGAAAGTCCTTACGACACTTGATGTTTCCAAGCAAAAGATTGCCGAAGCGGTTATAAGCGAAAATATGGAAAAAAACAGCAAAAAATACAATGTCTTTAACGCGGCGCTTGTCGCGATAAATCCCAAAAACGGAGAGGTCTTGTCGCTGGTGGGATCTAAAGATTATTTCGCCGAATCTTCTTTTCCCCAAGGGTGCTCTTCAATCCAAGAGGGCAAAAAATGCTTGTTTGATCCGAACACCAACGCGGCGGTTTCTTTGCTTTCGCCGGGCTCGGCGCTAAAGCCGATTATTTACGCCACTCTCTTTAAAAAAGGATATAATCCGGACACTATTTTATTTGATATAGATACTGAATTTAATCCTTTGTGCGATCCTGTAACTCATCTGCCGCAGACCTCAATTATAGAGCCGAGAGATTGCTACGCTCCGAAAAATTATGATTTAAAATTCAGGGGCCCGGTATCAATCAGGAGCGCTTTGGCGCAATCGCTCAATATTCCGGCGGTTAAAACGCTGTATTTGGCCGGAATCAAAGAAAGCATCGCGACGGCCAACGAAGCCGGAGTTAAAACCTTAAAGCAAGAAGACAATTACGGATTAGCGCTGGTTTTGGGCGGCGGCGGGGTCAAGCTTTTGGAGCTGACTTCCGCTTACGGCGTTTTCGCGACCGAAGGCGCGGCGAATGAAACCAAAACGGTTTTGAAAGTCAGCGCCGCTGACAACAGCGTTTTGGAAGACAACGCTTCTGGCAGCGCCGGAAAACAAATTCTGGATAAAAATATCTCGCAAGAAATTACCGATATTTTGTCGGACAATGTTGCAAGAACCCCGATTTTCGGGCCGAACAGCCCGCTGTATTTTCCCAACCGGCCCGTGGCCGCGAAAACCGGCACTGCCGGCGATTATCGCGCCGCTTGGACCATCGGCTACACCCCGTCTCTTGTGGCAGGAGTCTGGGCCGGGAACAACGACAATTCGCAAATGAACCGCGCGGGAGGTGTTTCTGCCGCGGCTCCGATATGGCATGATTTTATGGCTCAAGCGCTTGAAGGAACCCCAGTGGAAAATTTCAATAAGCCGCCGATTTTTGTGACCAGCAAGCCGATTATTGACGGGGTCTTTGACACGGGGGTTATGGTAAAAATAGACAAGGCGTGCGGAGACAAGCTGGCAAAAGACGACGCGCCCAAAGACCGCGTTGAGGAGCGGGCATACAAATTCGTTCACGATATACTTTTTTATGTTGACAAATCCAATCCTCTGGGACCCGCGCCGGATAGACCGCAAGACGACCCGCAGTTCGCGAATTGGGAAAAAGCGGTTTCTGATTGGGCAAGCCAAAACGGATATAAAAACGAAGCGCCGCCGGCGGAATATTGCGAGGTTAAAATATATGAGAAGCCAAGCGTTTCTATTGTTTCGCCGGCGGCAGGAGAAACGATTAAGCCGGCGGCAACCGACGGATCAAGCGGATTTAATTTGAAAATTGAGGCGGCTGTAAGCGCTTCGGCCGGAATAAAGCAGGCAAATTTCTTTTTTGACGGCAATTTAGCCGGCAACCGCTCTGCTCCTCCCTGGTTTATAAATTTTCCGCTCAATAAAAATATCGCGGATGGCGAGCATAAAATTTCCGTCAAAATTTTTGACAGCGCCAATAACGAAGCCACAAGCGAAATAAAAATAAACTTGGATCTTGATTTTGATCCCCCCAATGTTTCTTTGAAAGAGCCGCTCTGCGGCGGAAAAGTGTTTTGTTTCCTGTCCGCGACAGCCAGTGACGCGAAAAGCGGCTTGTCGTCCGTGGATTTTTACGCTCAAAGAATGAGCGACACCCAAGCGATAAAAATATCCGGCATTTCTTCAAAAGACGGTGATTTTTATCAGATGGTCTGGCCGACCGACAGCATGGCTTCCGGCACTTACGAAATTTGGGCAAAGGCGAAAGACAACCGCGGCAATGAAGCCGTGAGCGAAAAGAAAAAAGTGACGATTTGATTTTGGGGTTTTTGAAAGCAAAAAAGAAGGGCTCGCTGAGACAAGAACGAGTCCTTTTAATATTAAAGTTTTTACCTGATTCTATGGCTAATAAGCCCATGGTTTTTCTCCGCGACATCGATTGCCTTGATGCATATGCCTGTTATTATCCGGCCACAGTTGGTCATGCCCGGACAATTCTCGCAAAACGGACATTGTTTTGCCTTACTCTCTACCATTGGAGAGGCTGGGACTAATGGTGTCCCATCTAATCCTGTTTGAAATTGTATTGGAATGTTTTTTCCTCCTATATTTAGGATAACAAAATTTTTATAAAAAAACAAGTTGAGTTATCCACAGGGCACCAGATCCGTCAACAGGCGGAACAGCGCCCTGTAGCCCTGAATCGTGTTGCTGTGGGCAACTCTGTTTCAGGGCACAGACCAGCAATTTTTTAAAACAAAAATTACTTGAAAAATTCCATCAATTTTTCAACCGGCCGGGTGTTGATAACATCGTTTTTCTCGGCCCAGCCGCGCCGGGCCTGGGCTATGCCAAGCTCCATATAGCGGAGGTGGTTTATATTATGCGCGTCCGTATTGATGACCATTTTTACGCCCGCCTTTTTTGCCTTTCTGATATTAATATCGTTTAAATCCAGCCGGTCCGGGAAAGCGTCAATTTCAAGAATTGTTCCGTTAAGTTTTGCCGCCCGCAGAATTTTATCAAAGTCAATCTGGTATTCATTCCTTTTTTGCAATAATCTTCCGGTGGGATGGGAAATTATGTCAACATTCGGATTTTCTATCGCGCGGATGATTCTCGCGGTCATTTGCCCGCGCGGCATTTTGAATTGCGAGTGCGCTCCAGCAATAACATAATCCAGTTTTGCCAGCGCCTCGTCCTTTATGTCAATTGAACCGTCAGCTAAGATATTGGCTTCGCAGCCGTGGAGGATGCGAAATTTGGTATTTAGTATTTGGTATTTAGTATTTAGGTTGCGGATTTCCTCTCTTTGTTTTAATAATTGTTTTTCGTCAAGCCCTGCTTCAATTCGCAAAAACTTTGTGTGGTCGGAAATTCCGATATATCCATACCCCATTTTAATCGCGGCTTCCGCGATTTCTCCAATTGAATTTTGCGCGCGGGTCCAGTTTGAGTGGCAGTGCAAGTCGCCCTTGATGTCGTTGTAACCGATAATTTTCGGTAAACCACTAGGTTTATCCTGAGCTTGCCTGCGGTGAGTTTGTCGAACCCGTCGAAGGGCGGCTTCAATTTCTCCCTGATTTTCACGCAGTTCCGGCGGAATCCAAGCGAGCCCCAAAATTTTGTAAATATCTTTTTCGTTTTCTCCGGAAATCATTTTTGCTCCGCGCCCTCCAGAGGCGGGTCCTTGCCCGCCGGCAGGCGCGGCGCCTTTGGAGGAAAAAAGGCCGTATTCGTTGAGCTTCAGGCCTTTTTCAATCGCGATTTTTCTCAAATGTATATTGTGCTCTTTAGAGCCGGTAAAATACTGCAGGGCCGCCCCGTATGATTTTCGCGGAACAACCCGCACATCCATATTTACCCCGTTAGAAATTTTTTTAACGGGGTCAAAGCCCATTCCAACTCTTACCGATGCCTTGGTTTTTCCCTTGGCCCAGATTTTTATTACGCCCGGCAAAGTTACGAAAAAATCCATTACCGGTTCCGGATTTTCCGAAATTATTAAAAAGTCAACATCGCCGATGGTTTCTTTCATCCTGCGAAGCGAGCCGACCATGTCAATTTTTTCAACCTCTTTAAGCCCTTCTAATTTTTTATAGACTTCTCGCGCTTGCGGCAGGATATAGCCGAGCAAAAATCTACCCTTGCTTCTTTTTACGAACGCGACTCCCTCCAAAATGTTTTTTTCGGTTTTTTCTCCGAAACCCGTGATGTTCCGGATTTTTCCCAGCCGCGCCGCGCGTTCAAGCTCCGCCAGATTTTTTATCCTCAATTTTTCGTATAATACTTTCGCTTTTCTCGCGCCCAATCCTTCCACCTTGGTTATTTCTTCAATGTCTATCGGCAGTTTTTTTCTGAATTCTTCGTAATACTTGATTTTTCCGGTTTTAAGATACTCGGCGATTTTTTCCGCGATAGATTTTCCCACCCCCGGGATTTCTTCCAAGACCTTCAATCCGCCTTTTTTGTAAATATTTTCAATATTCTCTTCTAAAGTTTCAATAGCAACAGCCGCTTTCTCATACGCCTGCGGTTTGAAAGGCACTTTGTCCATTTCCAAAAACTCGGCGATAGAATAAAATATTTTTGATAGCTCTTGATTTTTCGCCCCGTTAGATTTAAACGG
>JAHIHE010000146.1 GCA_018899995.1 Patescibacteria group bacterium
AAGATAATTGGGGCGAAGAGCAGATTAAAAATCGTGCAAAATATTTAGTTAAAATGATTATTAATGATATTTTGCCAATATCAGATGAATTAAAGACAAACAATAATTATTCTTTCGAAAAGCGACGCGTCGGCAACCGATTTTCTTTTGAAAAAATCGGTTTAATAGGCAAAGAAATAGTTTATTTTGACGATGATTTAATAACTGCCGAAGTGCTCAGTGACAAAGAAGTAAAATTTGAAGATAAAGTATGGCGTTTGTCGCCTTTAGCTCGTGAACTTGAAACGAGAAAAAATCGCCGAAATAAATCAGGTGCTTATTGGGGTGTTGATAAATGGAAATATCAAGGAAGAAGATTAGATAAATGGTCACAAGAGGTTTCTGACGAATCCGAATACGACGAAGATAGTCAAAACGAATAATAAGCAGTTAGTTCCAAAATATTTGCTCTTTTCTCTCTGTTTTTAAAATTTTGTGATAAAATAGGATCGTGCCAAATCAAAAAGTGGCATCAATTTTGGCGCAGAATCCTTTGACAGGGGAAACAGACCTGAGCCGCCAATTTTCGCAACCGATAAGAAAGAATAAAAATAGCATTTAATTTCCGGGCATTCTTTTCTTTGATTTGTGAATTAAATTCGGCAGAATAATTGTGAAAGTTTGTTGCGGGTTTTGTTCGGGAGCATAGTAGGGCATAGTGAAGCATAATAAAGTGTAAAATGACCGTTTGCCTGTGCGGTTGTTTTTTTGTTCCCGTTGTAAACTTACCAAAATTTTGGCTTGACAAACTAAACAAAATACGGTTATTATGTAAACAAAGGAGGTATTGTTTTTTAAAAATATCATAACAAAAAGGAGGTGGTGAACATGAAGGCTACTGTGGCAAAATTCAGTGTTTTGAAGGGTCGGCATCCACAAGTCAAAAAGATGCGGTTGAGTTCAATGAAGTGCCAAGGCGAATGTACTTGTCGGTGCTGTAAAAATTAGCCTGTAATTTCCAGGTCAACCAAGGGTGGAGATAATTCTTCGCCCTTACTAATTTCAGGATATTGGAGGAAAAAATGAATGAATTAGTAACCCTTAAGTCGCCGCTTTCAGTTAATTTTGAAGTAACGCCGTTATGCGATTTGAGTTGTAGATTTTGTTTTAACGAAGAAATGGGATATGACGACAAAAAACACCCGCCTATTGGTCAGGTTATATCTATCCTAAAAGAGATTGTAAGAGCAGAAGTGTTTGAGATTCGTCTCTTTGGCGGAGAATTCTTTGTTTATCCTCAATGGAGAGAAGTTATAGAAGCAGCTGATTCTATGGATTTCTTTTTATCTTTCGTGTCTAACGGGACGCATATAAACAAAGAAGTGGTTCAAAAAATGAAGCAGCATCGGATAAAGAATGGGGCTATTTCATTGCACGGAACCAAACTTATCCATGAGAACATAACTCAAGTTCAAGGCTCTTTTGAATCTGTATTGCGCGGCATACGATTGTGTTTAGATGGCGGATTAAATATATCAATTTTATATACCCTAACTCGCGAGAATCTTTCTTTTATCTTTGAAACTTGTAAATGGCTTAAAGAGAATGGCGTTGATATTAACGAAATAAATATCAGCAGGTTAACTCCTTATGGAAAAGCTAAGTCCGACTGGGAAAACAATAAGCTTTCGTTCAATGATTATTTAAGTATTTTCCCACAGATGGAACGGGTTAGAGAAGAACTGGACATCTTAGCCAGTTTAGGCGATGCTTTTCCTCTTTGTCTTTTGCCTAAAAAATACCATGAATTTGTTGTTGGGTGTTGGCAGGGGACTGGTTTTGGTCATATAGACCATATGGGCAATGTTCGTTCTTGCTCTATCGCCAAGGGAAGTTATGGGAATATTCTTGAAACACCGCTTACTGAAATTTGGACCAAAAAACTTGTTCATTTTCGTTCGTTGAAATGGTTGCCAAAAAAATGCCGTAATTGCGATGATTTTTGTGGCGGAGGGTGTTCTGCTTCTCGTTATGAGGGTGGAATGTACGCGCCAGACGAATTTATTGCGTAAACTGTTAAGGAGAAATCAGATGAAAGAATCTTTCAAGCCAAAGATAAATTGCCGATTTAGGATTAGGCAAGATATTGAAGAATGGATTGGTTTTTTTGAAACAAAGGGAGTGTTAACTTTTAACGAAGTCGGCGCTTTCATTGTTGAGCAAATGATAGGAGATAAAACCGTTAAGCAAATTGGGGAAATGGTGAAAAATAATTTTCCCGATGTGGAGGAGCCGGTAAATGAGGTCATTTCTATCACTAAACAACTTAAAGAGGCAGATTTTTTTTAACAAACACACAATCGGCCGAAGGGAAAATATCATATTAATTCCTTCGGCCGCTTTTTATTTACCCCATTTGCGGTTATAATGAATTTATGAAAGTATTCTTCCTATCATCAAAAGAAAGAGAAATACAAAAGTTGTTAAATATCCGCTCTGAATATCAGTGGTTTCTTGATAATGATTTTCCCATTATTCTGCCAAAATTTTATGAACAATTATACCAAAAAAGTAAAAGCAAAAAAGATTTCAAAATAGGTTCAGAGAAAGAATTGAATAAGATATATAATAAAGAAATATATAATCAGAAAGTAAGAGCGGTAAAAAATGAATGGAAAAAGGTTGAAACAGAATTTTTTTGTATTTTGAAGAAGTATAATTTAAAAATAAAAGATAAGTATCTTTGCTATGTTTCTTTGTATGGCCCCGAAGGACAGTTTAAATATCCAAATATTATTGACTTAAGGATAAGCAAGGAGTCGGATGATAGAGAAGCAAACGAAACTATTGCCCACGAACTGATTCATTTGATGATTTTAAAAAAGACAGAAAAATTAAAATTAGATTACAAAAAAATTGAAGGAATTGTTGACCTATTTTTCAAAAAAACCGAATTGAAAAATATCTTTCCAAATTACAAATTACAAAGTATCGCGGAGCATAATGAGAAGGTTTTTGGAAAAGTGATTGGTTAGGAGTATAAAACGACCGTTTGTCTATACAGTCGTTTCTTGTTCCTGATCTATAGAGTAGGTAAAATCTTGCTCTCCTTATTTTTATGTTTAAATTTGGCGGGACGGTAGATAAAAAAATAAAAGAGATAGTAGAGAATTTGCCGAAGGGCGGCAGAGTTTTGGATTTGGGTTCTGGATTAGGGGCTAATAGTATTTTTTTATCTAAACATGGGTTTAAGGTTGTTTGTCTTGATAAAGATGAGCAAGTATTTAAAAAAATAAAAGA
>JAHIHE010000127.1 GCA_018899995.1 Patescibacteria group bacterium
CACGAACATATGGAAAAAATCAATCCGGAAAATCTGGAATTTAATTTAAATCTGTTGGCAAAAAATACTATCGCGGAAAAGGCAAAATTTGTTATCAAAAAACCTGCCCGCTTCGCGTTGCGAAGCAAGGCGGGCGGGTCCGATAAGCCGGATATTTTGGTAAAAGAAATTGAGGGAGAATAAATTTACTCAAATTTTTCCAACACATAAATGCCGCTTGATTTTCTAATAACGCAATTGTAATAATTTTTTTCTCTATTTTTAACCATTTTATCTATAATAATAAAGTCGCTCGGAATGACTTTATTTTTTATTCTTTCTATCCCGGTCAAATCAAACCAATTCAATTTGCCTTCGCCACCGCTTTTGATTTCAACACTTTTCGGCGCAAGGTGGCAGATATGCAACAAAAAATGCTTGGCAATAATATCGTCTTCTTCGATTAAATGCTCGGAAACAATGCCTAAATAATCCCTGAATCCCGCTTTAATGCCCGATTCCTCAAATATTTCCCGCGTGGCCGCTTGGGACAGGTGTTCATTTTTTTCAATTTTTCCTCCGGGCAAACCCAAAAGACCAACATAGTCCCCTTTTATCCGCTCGATAAGGAGAATTTTATTGTTGTGAATCAAGGCACAGATTACGACTGACAAAGATAATTCCTTGTTCATTTTTTTAATTTTATTTTTTAGTATGATAATATGTATTACCATACTGCGAGTTTTGTTTCACTATGATAATTCATATTATCATAGTGACCGAATTACTTGCTTGGATTATCCCAATTATCAAAGTGTTTCCATTTTTAGAGATTTTAAGTATTCTTGAATTGACTCAATTGCCGGCTGGTTAATATTTTTGGGAAGATTGTTGAAATTAAACCAGCCAATTGCTTCTGTTTTTTCCGGCTCCATATTTTTTGGCTCTCCCCTGATAATTTTAGCCGCGTAATTAAAAGTTACCCAGTGCTGGTTTTCGGATTTTATTATATGGTCAGTGAAACCTATAAATCTAATCAGTTCAATGTCTATATCAAGCTCTTCTTTTATTTCGCGTTTTACGGCATCCTCCACCTTTTCGCCAAATTCAACCGCGCCGCCGGGCTTGCCCCAAAAACCGATTTCGTTTTTACTTTTACCGCCTCTTTTTATCAGCAAAGTTTCATTTTTGTCGTTTATTATCAGCGCGCCGCAGCCAACGCCAATGTAATCAATTCCTGGAATCATAAATTTATTTCTTTTGTCTTTACAGTATGATAATACATATTATCATACTTTTATTTTAAATTTTTATCTTAATCTTTTTTTAAACTTTTATCAAAATTGTAAAACCATTGCATTGGATTGCGTTTTTCCAAAGATTCTGCCAATAGTTTGGCGGACTTTGTTTTCAATTTTCGCACTGAAAATTCGTGCCATTTGGCAAAATCTTCCGGCTTTTTGCTCAATACTTCTTTTTCTAAAAACATCTGATCAAGTGTATCGGCATCCTTTGCCACAATCGCCTCTTTTGTTTTTCCTCTGCTTAATTCATCCAGTAAAGATTTTATTTCTTCTCCGCTGGGAATATTTTTGGTCTGGTCTTGATAAGCCAGCTTTTCTTTTTGTTCCGAATAAAATTTATTGATAAAATTAGCATCTCCGGTGCGAGCTTCGCAAATATCATGAAAAAGCGCCATTTTAAGCACTTTATTTTTATCCGCGCCCCCCAAATCAGCCAGTAAATACCCGATTACCGCGGTTCTGAAAGAATGCGACGCAACAGTGTCATTGGAATTAGGAATCACCTGCGTGTGCATGCGCCGCATATTGCGTAAAGTTCCCATTTCAAATATAAAATCGACAATAAAATTTAAATTTTTCATATTTCTATTTTTTTCATTTATATAATTTCAAATTTTATTAAAATACAAAAAAGCATTTTAATCTCCATAGGAAAAAACGATTTGCCGCCCTCCCACCCCTTCTAATTGAATCTGTTATCTTTTTCTCTTTTTAGTCGCTCTTTTTTTTATAACTCTTTTCTTCGTTTTTTTAGCTGCCATTTGTATCACCCCCTTTCTTTTTTATTCACAAAATACGGCTGACTATTTTCTATTCAGCTTGTTATTTTCATTGATTATTTCAGCATGGGCGATTTTTCTTTTGGGATAAAACCTCATTAAAGAAAAAACCAACAAGCTGGTAAAAACAATTCCAATCAAATTTATTAAAAATAACTGAAAAGATCCGGTAAAAATTTTATAATTCATTGTCGTAATGCCGATCGAAACTGCCGCCAAAGGCGGAATTAAGGCTACCGCTATCGCAACTCCGGGCAAAGCGGCGGAAAGCTTGGGTTTTACGAACGCAAAAGTTCCCGCTAATCCCGACAATACGGCGACATAGAAATAAGCCATACTCGGGGTAAGTTTCGATATCGCGCCGCTTATTTCCAAAGGATTTGGAGGAATAAGCATAAAAGCGATTATGCAATTCAATATTAAAACAAAAAGTATTGATTTGCCCAAAACAAATATTGACCTCCTTATTAATTCTTTATCAGATATGGAAACACCAAGCGCCAAACTTAAAATCGGTGCGAGGAGAGGCGTTACCAGCGTGCTCCCGATAATTACCGCCGTATTGTCAATCATTAATCCGATTGTGGCAAGCATGCCGGACAAGATTAACATGACAAAAAAATCTTCATCGGGAGAACTTGAATCGATTATTTTTTTAACCGCGTTATTTTTTTCCTGATCGGAAAGATAGAATAATGAATAAATATCCATTGCCATATTTTTATTTTATCATAATTCCCTTGAATTACGAAACTCCCGAATGTTGTCATTGCGAGGAGCAGCAGCGACGCGGCAATCTCACATTCTGAGATAGAGATTGCTTCGCTACGCTCGCAATGACAGAAAAGAGCTATTTCGTAATTCAAAGTAATTCATATTTATTATACAATATTTTTCAACAAATGACTACAAAATGTACAATCCTTTTCGCGCCTTGGTGGTATATCTTGAAATATTTAAAATTATACCTGCCCCCAAGAGAGTAAAAATAAGCGAGGATCCTCCATAACTTATAAACGGCAAAGGAACCCCCGTAAGCGGCAGAAAGCGCGAAATCGCCCCAATATTTATAAAAAACTGCAGAATTATTGTAAGCGAAATTCCCGCGGCAAGCAACCGACCGAATTGATCCGGCGCGTTTTTGGCGACTAAAAAGCATCTCCATGCGAACGTCAAAAAAAGAACCATTAAAAACAGTACGCCGATAAAGCCTAATTCTTCCGCGAGTACGGCAAAAATTGAGTCGCCGTGCGACTCGGGCAAATAATTGTATTTTTGCCGTCCCTGCAGAAACCCCATTCCCCAAAAACCGCCGGAGCCGATGGCAAGCATGGCTTGATTGATTTGATAGCCGATACCCTGCGGATCCATCTCCGGGGAAAGATAAATTATGAAGCGGTTCATGCGATAGGGCTCAAAGCGAATAAGCATAAATAGGACGGCCGACAAAAAAACGACCAAGAAAATTATGTGGGAAATTTTTCCGCCAGCAATGAAAAAAAGGGAAAACGAGGCAAAAACAATTATGCATAGCGTTCCGAGATTGGGCTGGGCCATAATCAAAATCCCCAAAATTCCCAGCATTATCATCAGCGGCAAAACCGTTTCCTTAAAATCTTTGACCTTCTCGCCTTTTTTGACGAACCAAGAAGCAAGATACGCGATAAATACCAGTTTTATCATTTCTGCCGGCTGAAACGACAAAGAACCGATAATCAGCCATCTTTTTGCTCCACCGTGCGAAAAACCGAGCGACGGAATAAAAACCAGCATAAGAGCCAAGACAGCCAGAATTAAAAGCGGCAGAACTAATTTTTTCCAGTGCTTGTAATAAACTTTTTGGGCGAAGAAAAACAGGAAAAGTCCCGGTAAAACCCCGTATAAAAATTGGTGCTTGGCGTAATAATAAATATCGCCGAAATTATCTTGTCCCTTAACTAAGCTGGCGCTCGCCACCATCGCTAATCCAAAAGCCGTTAATAAAAAAACAATTGCAAGTAAAATATAATCCGGTTCATGCGGCTTGGTCATAGTGGTTTTAATTTTAGCCGTTTATAGATTTCCTTTGCCAAAAATTTTGTTTTTTTGTACGGTTCGCCACTGGAATCAGTCAGAGGCAGTAGGGATTCCACCCGCGCGCATTCGGATTCCGAACCGACTACGCGTCCGCTCGCATCTGCCAACACAACAAATTCACCGGCATTTCGCAAATCTTCTATTGAATATCCTTTGCGCGTAAAAATCAGCGCATTGCCTTTAAAAAGATAGACTCCGGATTTTAAATTTCCGCCAACCGAACATCTTGTGTTTTCTTTGTTCCTTATAACCAGTTGCGCGCCACTGATAGACCGCGAATTATAGATTATAGGTTGCCTGCACCGAGCGACTTGTGGTGAACGGAGTTGAACTAAGTCGAGGGGCGGGTTGTAATCTATTCCTAAAAATTCAAGAATATGAAACGCCAGCATGGGAATCTGTCCGGATTTAATTTCTGACTTGGTATAGAAAGGCAGCGATGCCACCATCCGCGGATTAATTTCAATTAAATAAACATTTTTATTTTCGCCGCCAACAACGAAATCCAGCCCGAAAATGCCCTTGTAATTTCTTCCTTTCATATATTTTCCGATTTTTTCGGCAATATTTTCAATTTCTTTAAGCGCTTCGGAAGAAATTGCCAAACTGCCCCAGTCGTTTCCGCAGGTCGTACCGCTGTTATTCGTGCATTCTTTGACGCCGGTAATCTGATAGCATGGTTTTCCTATAATAATTTCATGAGCGGTAATGCACGCGTTAATGGTAACGGGCGTTCCTTTTATAAATTTGGACACTTTTACCAATACGGGGTCTTTATTCGCCGCTTTGGCCAAAGAATTGCTGAAAAATTTGGCGTACTCCGCGATGTTTTTGATGAAAAAAGTCGCGTTACCGGCAAATCCGCCGCCGAACTGAACGACAAAATGATCATAATATTTTTTAAGCTCGTAAAAGCTTACCCTGCGCAAATCAAATGTATCGGCTACGGGGGTTTTCACTTTCGCGGCTTTGGCAATCGCCAAAAAATTTAACTTATTTTCCAGCTCGCGCGACAAACCCGCTGGATTGTTTAAAATTGTCCATTGATTAATCCGCGCTATTTTCTCCGCCGCAAACGTCGGTTTGAATAAAATAATCGCGGGCGGAAAATTATCGGAGGAATTTTTCTTAATGTACTTTTTAACAAGACGATGATTTAAAAGCAGGGCTGAACTCCGAAAAATAATATTTTTTCTCCCCATCTCTTTTTCCAAACAAAACACCTTAACGCCTTTTTCAATCAAATAATCAACTTCGTCGTCATAGTCAATGCAAACAATATGATAATTTGGAATAATTTTTTCAAGCCCTACGCCCTTATCAACATTATTGGTAACATAAAAAATCGGAGTTTTTATTCCTTGAAAAATTTTCTTTAGTTCGTTAATGCTGTTAATCCGCGGTATCATATAAAATCAGAAAAAT
Source organism: Patescibacteria group bacterium (assembly GCA_018899995.1). Classification (GTDB taxonomy): domain Bacteria; phylum Patescibacteriota; class Minisyncoccia; order JAHIHE01; family JAHIHE01; genus JAHIHE01. Next base: position 5,564 of record JAHIHE010000127.1, read on the forward strand.
AATTTTAATACCCCTGTGCTTACTCCTAATACCAAAAGGCCTCCAATGGCCACTCCTATGCTAATCAAAAAAAGGGCGCGCCAAAAAGGAATTCCGAAAAGAAACGCGACTATCGCGGCTGTCCAAGCGCCGGTCATAGGCAGCGGAATCGCGACAAAAATCACCAAAGCCAAATCGCCCCATTTTTCATAAGTACCGTTATGCTTTTTTCTGGTTCGCTCAAAAATGCAGCTTAAAAACCTGTTTAATAATTCCGAATGAGCCATTAAAAATTTGGCGGCCGGCGCGATTATATAAACCACCAGCGCCGCTGAAACAATATTTCCGGAAACAGCCCAAAAGTACGCCTCCCAAGGCGGCAATTTATAAATACCAAGCCCCAAAGGTATGGCCGCTCGCATTTCGCCAACAGGAGCCATTGCAGTCAGAAAAATTATTAGTTCGTTGTTCATAATAAAATAATCTTTAAACGAGTCTGGTTAAATTTAGTTTATAAATAATGCCAAATGACAAAATCCCCGCCTGCCAAAGTCTATCGCGCGAATTTTATTTTTTCCTTGCTTTAATTAGTTAAAGAAGTTTAAAAATTATTAACAAAGTTAATGGCAATGGCGGGCAGGCAAATGACAATTCAATCCCGAGTGGTTCGATAAACTCACCATAAATACTCGCTCTAAAATCTCCGCCTGCGGCGGATCAATTTGCAAATTGAAAAGAACAAATTTAAACAATCTCAAACCTTAAAAAAACTCCTTACTTTTCTTGCGACCGCAAGATTTGTCAACTTTTTGAAATATCAATAATTTCTGCTGGAGCTTATTTTATTGATAAACTGATAAAATGGGTATTATAACCATTTTATAAAATAAAAAAGGGATAAAAAAAAGAAGGGACCGTCAAAAAATTAGATCCCTTATAATTTACTGCCTATCAAGATTTTCCCATTCCGATTCCAATAATCGGAAAATTATCCTGTCCCAGAATCGGCCGTTCTGGAATATCGCCTCTTTTTGGCGGCTTTCTTCAATAAACCTAAACTTTCTATGGAATACTATGCTTGGAGTATTATATTCCCTGACGTGAGATTCTATTCTATGCAAATGCATTTTTTCGAACGCATAAGCTAATAAAAGTTTTGTTGCTTCTGTGCCGTAGCCCCTTTGCCAATAATCCGGGTCTATGCATATGGAAAATACCGCTCTATGATTCCATTTGTTAATATTCGAAAGACCGCAATTCCCGATCGGTTCCCATCGCCCGCCATTTTTTGCCTCAATGATAAATATTTTATCATTCTTTGGCCTTCTTTTGACAAAATATTCCATCTTTTTGCTAGCCGCTCTTTTTATTCTAGCATCCAGTGAAACTGAGCCAGCCGTCCATTTCAATACTTTTGGATCAAGATTCCGCTTAATAGTTAGCGGAATATCTTTTTTGCTTAAAGGCCTTAGCCGAATTTTATCGCCTGTCAGTATTATTCTTGCCATTTTAACCTCCTATTTTTCAGCAAAGCTGTAAATTAACCATTATAGACCAGTTGCTTAATAAGGTTTTAGTTGTTTTTTTGAAAAATCAGTGGCTTAAAATAAGGGTTTTTTGAGATAAAATGCTTCAAAATATTATTAAGCAACTGGTCTTATGATTATAAGGACCAATTTGCAACTTTGCTGATTTTTAAAGAGCAACATTTCATTATAGCAAATTCTCGCCATTTGTCAAGCTTTATCTTTTGTAATATAATAGAGTCAATTAAACAACTTAGCAATTAAGCAAATTAGCATATAAGCAAATAAGCGGCGCTACGTTCTATCTTGATTGTTAAATTGCTACATTGTTATATTGTTATATTGTTATATTGTTATATTGTTATATTGTTTAATTGTTATATTGTTTAATTGTTATATTGTTTAATTGTTA
>JAHIHE010000009.1 GCA_018899995.1 Patescibacteria group bacterium
ATATTGAGTAGTGACAGGCGTGGTGCAGGCAACCGGAGAGCCGGTTGTAATCGTAAGAGCTGTGCATCCGTCAGAACTTGCCATTTCAATCGCGACCATTACCTGCGATATCTCAGCTGTTGCTTTAGCCGCGTTGGCTTTAGCTCTGGCGTTGTTTAAAGACACCATTGACACAGAAGACAATATACCGATAATCGCAACCACAACCAGGAGCTCTATGAGAGTAAAACCTCCTAAATTTTTCTTTTCACCCGCGCTAAATTTGTTCCAAATTTGGGCGGGCGGGAAATTTTGGCGGGTAAAACCTTTTTGCCTAAAGTCCGCATTTTTCATATTTTTCCAAAATAAAAATATAATTATTATAACGATTATAATTATTATATCATAAGCGTGAAATCTGGCAAACGGGGTTTATCCACTTCTTTCATCCCCCGGTATTGAGATTAAATATCGGCAAAAGTATCGCCATAACCAGAAGAGCCGCAGCTCCGCCAAAAACAACAAGTATCGCCGGTTCAATCACTGAAGATAAATTAGCTACGGTGTTCTCTATTTCCCGATTGTAAAACCGGGCGATGCTTTTTAAAGACATATCCATTCTGCCGGTTTGCTCGCCTATGGAAATCATACTTACGACCATAGGAGGCATAAACTCGGGATTTTGAGAAAAAATAGAGCTGATTGATTCGCCCGTTTTAACCCTGTCAGCCGCCGCATTGATTATATTTTTGTATTTATTGTTGTTGACAACTTCCGCCGTGATATTTAGCGCCCTTACCATAGAGACACCTCCCAAAGTCAAAACATTTAAGCTTTCCGCGAATCTGGCAAGATAAATTTTTTTAAAAAGGCCTCCCAAAATCGGCAATTTTAGTTTTAGCGAGTCCCACTTGGTCTGAACGCTCTGTTTTCTTAAAAAATATTTTAATGCCGATATTCCCGCAAATAACAAAAATAATAAAAGCCACCAATAGTTTCTAATAGCGTCTCCGGCGGCGATTAACGCGCGGGTCAGAAACGGCAATTCCTGGCCGGTTTCCTGATAAATCGCGGTTATTTTCGGCACCACGAATGTCAAAAAAACGATTCCCACGGCGGCAAACACCACCATAATAAACGCCGGATAAGTAAGCGCTCCTTTCACTTTCTGCTCCAGTTCAAACTCGCTTTCCAAATGATCGGCTAAATAAACAAGCGACCCCTCAATGTTTCCCGATGTTTCGCCGGACCTCATGAGGTTGATATAAAAAACCGAGAAAATATCCTGAAAATTGCTTAAAGCGGCGGAAAAAGGCATACCACTTTCCACATTTGAGGAAACATCATAAATAATTTTTCTAAATTCTTCGTTTTCCGTCTGCTTGGCAAGCAAGCGCAATGCCAAAAGCAGCGGAATCTTGGATTCTACCAATATAGCCAGTTGCCTGGAAAATATTATCAGGTCTTTTTTTTTGACGCCCCTGAAAAACCTTAAAAACTTGTTGACTATCGGTATGTCGGCAACCGAAACAGGGCTGACTGAAACTAATATTAAGTTATGCCTCTGCAAAAAATCCACGGCGGCGCGCATATCCGACGATTCTATGACTCCGGTTTGCGTTTCTCCCTCCTGCGTTCTCGCTTTATAGTTAAATTGCATGGTTTTATTAAACCAAAAACCAAATCTCAAAAAGCAAAAATACAGATTAAAAACAAATAAACAATTAATAATCTATATTTAAAAGGTCTTTGCTTTGTGGTTTTTGCCTGCCCTGTAAGCTTGTCGTTCGGGGGTATTTGGTTTTCGCGTTTTGGTTTTTAAAAATTTACCTCTGTATCATCACTCTTAAATCGGAAGAGTTCAAAGAATATATTTCCGCGTTTTCCATTGAAATTTCCCTGCTCTTGACCAGTCCGGCCAGCGATTTATTAAGCGATATCATGCCGTCGTCCGCGCCAGTATCAATAACCAAATCAAGCTGGTGGGTTTTCCCCTCTCTTATGAGATTCCTTACCGCCGGGTTGCTGATTAAAATTTCAACCGCCGGCACTCTCCCGCCGTCAATCCTCGGAATAAGGCGCTGTGAAACTATACCCAGAAGACTGCCTGCCAGCTGCGCCCTGATCTGGTTTTGCTGGCTTGCCGGGAAACTGTCAATTATTCTGTCAATTGTCTGCGAAGCGTTGTTGGTATGCAGGGTCGCGAAAACCAGATGTCCGGTTTCGGCGGCGGTAATGGCGATAGACATTGTTTCCGCATCCCGCATTTCTCCGACCATAATAACATCCGGATCTTCGCGAAAAGTTGAGCGCAGCGCCGAACTGAATGATTTGGTGTCTACTCGCACTTCGCGCTGGTTAATAATGCATCTGTCTGAAGCAAATAAGTATTCAATGGGGTCTTCAATGGTGATAATGTGGTCATTTCTGGTGTGGTTGATGTAATCAATTATAGCCGCCATAGTCGTTGATTTTCCGTGCCCGGAGGGTCCGACGATCAAAACAAATCCCTGGCTTCTCCGCGCGAATTCCAAGATAATTGAAGGCATATTTAATTCTTCAACGGTTTTAGCCTTGGTAGGAATTATCCTCAGGGCCGCCGCCAAAAAACCTTTTTCGTAAAAAACATTTACGCGAAATCTTGATTTGCCCTCAAAGTCATAAGAAAAATCCAGCTCTTTTTCTTTCTCCAAAGTTTCTCTCTGCTCGCCGGAAAGGAAGCTGTAAATGAGCTCTTTGATTGACGCGGGGGTCAAAATTTTTGCCGGCGTGAAAGGAACGAGGTCGCCGTCTATTCTCAATGTCGGATACCTGCTCACGGCCAAATGCAGGTCAGACGCGTTTTCCTGCGAGACCGCGGAGAGCAAACTTTTTAAATCAAGTGATGATGTGCTTACCGCCATAGTTATATTGGTTAAATTGACCCCGTTAGAAGTCTTTAAATTATTCTCACTATTAAATCTGATTGTAAGGCGAAGCCGCTACGCTTGACGACATAGATATTTGAAAGCATTGGTTTGGACTTCTATCGGGGTTGATTAAAGCAATAACCCATTTCAATTAAGCTTCTTTCTCCGTGGTTTCCAGCACTTCTTCAATCATACATTGCCCTCTTAGGGCTTTGACAATGCCCGCCTGCCTTAAAGTTATCATATTTTGCCGCCGCGCCTCTTTTTCTATGGCAAACTCAGTCGGACTTGAAATAATAATTTGCTCAAGCTCTTTGGTCATTTCCAGCATTTCAAATAATCCGATTCTGCCTTTAGTGCCCTTGCCGCGGCATTTTTTACAGCCCTTGCCGCGATAAAGCTTTATCGGGCGGCGTTCAACAATTTCACCTGTTTCCTTTCTGATAGCCGGACTGATTTTAGATATTTCTTTTAATACGATGCCTTCCACCTCTTTTGTCGGCGCATATTCCTCTTTGCAGTCTTCGCAAATCCTTTTAACCAGCCGCTGCGCCACGGCGACATTGAGCGAAGAACTTATTAAAAAAACCTCTACTCCCATATCAATAAGACGGGGGATAACTCCGATGGCATTATTAGTGTGAATTGTGGACAAAACCAGATGTCCTGTCAGGGCGGCATGCGTCACTAGTTCCGCTGTTTCGCTGTCCCTTATTTCGCCCACAGCTATTATGTCCGGGTCCTGACGCAAAATAGACCGCAGTCCCGAAGCAAAAGTATAATTGATTTCGGGCCTTATTTGGCTTTGATTCACGCCGCTAATGTAATACTCTATGGGATCTTCAAGCGTAATAATGTTCACCCCTTCCTGGTTCAAAATAGTAAGCAGCGCGTAAATGGTTGTTGTTTTTCCGCTGCCGGTGGGTCCGGAAACCAAAATTGTTCCGTACGGTTTTTTGATGGCCTCTAAAAGAAGTTTTCTGTAATGTGGCCCAATGCCCAGTTGCTCAAGCTGCTCAATGCCCGCGGGTTTGTCCAGAATTCTTAACGCGGCTTTTTCTCCGTTGGCCGTGGGCAGGGTAGAAACGCGGAAATCTACGGATCTCCCTCCGATTACCGTGTGGAATCTTCCATCCTGCGGCTTGCGCTGTTCGTCAATTTTGAGATTTGCCAATATTTTTATCCTTGAAATAATGGGGCTATGCAGCCGCTCGGGCAAAAGCGAATCCGACTGAAGCACGCCGTCAATTCTGTTTCTTATCCGCAATCCTTCTTCGGTCGGCTCAATATGAATATCACTCGCCTTCTCCTCTATCGCCTTGCGCAAAATCATATCTACGATTTTGCTTATGGGCGCCTCTCCAACCATTTTGCCCTCTATCATATCGCCCATCTCTATATCAAGAGATTCTTTCTTGATCAACGCGGTTTTGCTTTCAATGTCCTCAAGCGCTTTTTTAACTTCAGA
>JAHIHE010000144.1 GCA_018899995.1 Patescibacteria group bacterium
ATTTAATCATACACCATTTTTACGCTAAAGTCAACCACTATACAACACTTAATAGTTGCCTAAAATAAGCTAAATTATGCAATAAAAAAAACCGCCTGTTAATAAGCGGAGTTTTTCAAAATAATATTAAAGCGGGAAATAGCAATTAATCCCGGGACTTGTCAACATTTAATCCACAAGCTGCCTCGCATAACGCGTAACTCATAACGCGTAACGCATTAAAAAATTAAAAGATTATTTTAAAAACTTTTTGTTATGCGTTACGCGTTACGCGTTATGCGCAGTGATATTCGGTTCTTTGCAATAAATCGGCTTAACAATATTAAACTTCCGACATCCGACATCCGACATCCGACATCCGATCACCGGCACACCCAGCGCGTAACCCAAGGCGTTAGCCGTAACCACGCCTATTCTTAAAGCGGTAAAGCTTGTTCTATCAGTTCCTTCATTAACAACTTGAATTTTTTCTATATTACTTAATTTAAGCATGCTCTTGTCTAATATTTTTTTAATCTCCGGCAATAATTTCTCAGCTTGCCTGAATTTAGCGCTAAATTTCTTTTTTGCCAATATTTTATCGCCTTTTTTTATGGCAACTTCAATATTATGGCCTTGAGTTGTGTTTATGTATAATGTCATAATATTAGTTTACATTATTAACAAATATTTGTAAAAAAATAATGCGCGCCTTAAAAATAATCTCACTAACTTTAGCCATAAAATTCTACTTTGGCTTGACAAATGCAAAATTTATGTTAAGTTAACATAATTATACTTATGTGTATAAGTATATCGTTTTTTGACAATAAAATAACAAAAGGAGGTGAAAAAGTAAAAAAGGCAAGGGTAAAAAACAAAAAACCTCAAAAAGAAAGGAAAAGAACAATGAAAAAGAAATTGCTTATTTTTGTTATTGCCGCATTGTTTGTTGCTTTACAGGCAATGCCGGTATTGGCTGCGGATATCACCATAGACGCGGACCAATATCAGAGTTATATGTTTGTTCAACCTGACCTAAGTATTGACAGCACAACAATGACCGGTCTAAGCACCCAAACCATTTTTGGTCCTGGGCTCGGAGAGGTCGGCGTTCCAGTGCTTGGGGAAGCAGAGTTAATAGAATCCGATCCATATTCCGAGGCGGCAACGCTTTCCATAGGAGATGTCATTAATACAGGCACAACTCAACTACACATATACGGCATCGGAAGCACTGACGACACAACGCTTAATCTGACTTTTGATATGTCTAACAACCAAAGCCTGTCTGTCGCTAACTCAATGGACGAGAATACAATGACCTCGTTAATGAATGTGGGCGCGGATATGTCCCTAAGCATTACCGGCGCTGATGGAACAATAAGCGCTGCCGGTCTGAACGAACAAGTGCACAGTTATATCTTGAATCGCGATGACGGAGCGTATCAACAAGGAGCCGTGCGGACAAGTATAACATCCGGAACATTCCCGCAATAATCAATTAACTCCGAGGGGGAGACTTCCCTCTTTGGGTCTCCCCCTGGAAGGAGGACGAAAATGAAAAAACTTTTTGTAACACTTGCTATAGTTGCGATAGTTATTATCTTTGGTGAAGCCGGTGCGGTTTTTGCTGTTGATGAAGTTGCTGTTGATGTTAATTCAAGCCAAGGTCAATTGCAAGACAACCAGCAGAACATTACGTTTAACAGCCAGTCAGCGGATGAAGTGTCGTATGAGTATCTATCCAACATTCAGCCCGCAAGCATGAATCTGTTTGCTCCGTACGCGCCGCCTGTTTTCTTAAATGAAAACAGAAAACAACTGCCGGGGCTTCGAGCATATAGGCATGATGAGTTGGATCATGACTTTGATGAATTGATAAAAAAATTCAAAAAAGACAAAATTCGAATACAATATACTGAAAAGTATAAAACATTACCAAAAAATCCTGACCCAGTCTTTACAGCACCACAGATGCCTGCCGGAAGCAATGATGTTCGGCTTATGACAATCATAGGCGAACCGCCTGCTAATTCACTGGCTGAAGAAGTAGCCAGAAGAATTGTTTCACTCGCAAAA
>JAHIHE010000128.1 GCA_018899995.1 Patescibacteria group bacterium
AATTGATTGCTCGGATGAGATTGCCGATAAATTTAAGAAGATAAAATCCGCCACCATTGATCGCCGGCTGGATCATGAAAAAGAAGTTTTGAAATTAAAAGAAAAATATCAAAAGAAAAGTTCTTTTTTGCTTTCCAATATTCCGGTCAAAACCGGCGCGGAATTTGATAGAAAAGTTGTCGGCAACGAACAGGTTGATTTTGTGGAAAGCTGCGGAGCTTCCGCCTCGGGAGAATATGTCAATAATCTATCTCTCTGCGATGTTTTCAGCTCTTGGTGGGAAGGAGAAGCCATAATGGGAAAAGGACAGCAGAGAGCGCTTCTGGGACTGGATAATTGCCGAAAAAGAACGCCCTTCAAATGGAAAGAATTTCATCCGGATAACGGAACTAATCTTTTGAATTTCGCGGTTTACGCTTACGCAGAAAAAGAAGAATTAAAATTTTCTCGCTCTCGGCCGTATCACAAAAATGACAACTGTTTTATCGAGCAAAAAAACTCTACGCATATTAGGCAAGTAATCGGGTATCAGAGGTATGACACGCAAGAAGAATTAAACTGTTTGAACGATCTTTATCGGAATGAATTGAGGCTCTACAAGAATTTTTTTCAACCTGTGATTAAATTGGAAAGCAAAGAAAGAATCGGCGGACATATCAAGAGAAAATACGGCCGGGCAAAAACTCCTTATCACCGACTGATTGAATCCGATCAAATATCAGAGAGAGAAAAAGAATCATTGAAGGCAATTTATCAATCGCTTAATCCGGCTGAACTAAAGAGAAAAATTGATAAAAAGCTGGATAATCTTTACAGAATTTATCAAAAGAAAAAAGGGCAAGAAAACATCAATTTAACTAACAAATTAAATCCTTCTTTGGCATCATTTTCCATGATGGCTCAAAAAGAGGTTTTGGGTGTCATGATTAAATGATTTGACACGGAGCTGGCTTGACACCCCAACCCTAATCGGTTATTATTAAGTTAGTTCTTAAATTATTAACATAATCGTTAACTATGTTAGAACAAGAAATAGTGAATAAACTGTCAAAAGAACTCCAAATCGCTCCGGAATTTGTTTCCAGAGAAGCATGGGAAATTATTATTTTAAAAGAACTTTTTGAAAAAAAATGGTCAAAAAATCTTGTGTTTAAGGGCGGAACTGCATTGCGGCTCGCTTACGGGTCTCCCCGATTCTCGGTTGATCTGGATTTTTCGGTCTTGGGGAAAATAAACCCAAAGGACTTTTTTGATTTCCTGAACGACTTGGCCAAAAAATATCCGGAGCTGGATATTGTCGACAAACAGGATAAATTCTATACCTTGCTCGCGGAAATCCGGGTAAGAGAGACCTATTTGCCAAGGTCGTTTTTGGTTAAAATTGAAATATCCAAAAGAGAAAAACAATTTAAGAAAAGCGAATGGGCGCCTAAAATCCTTAAAACGCCGGCTTATCCCGTTGAAGTAATCGCCAACGTGACAACGCTGGAAAAGATATACAGCGACAAAATTGAAGCCATTAAAACCAGAGAAGCTCCCAGGGACATGTTTGATGTCTGGTATTTGTCCGAGATACTGAAAAAACCGTATGAAATCCCGAAAACAAAATTATCAAAAAAGGAAATCAAAAGCGATCTCAACAAATTCGTTCCGAAAAATTATCAAAAAGCGGTGGAATTTATCATTAAAAATATAAAAAACTGACATGCGGCGGAAAATCGACATAAGCGAATTAAAAAATTACGATAAGGCGTTTTTTACCCTAAATGACCTTGTAAAAATCTTCAATGTGGACGAGGATATTCTTAAAGTTGCTTTAAATAGGGCGGCAAAAAGCGGGAAAATAATAAGATTAAGGAAAAACTTGTATCAATTGCCGGATAAAATTTATGACCCCAAAAAAGTTGCCAGCGAGCTTTATCAGCCCAGTTATTTATCATTTGAATCCGCCTTAAGTGAATATGGCATACTAAGCCAGATACCTTATATCCTGACTTTCGCCACAACTAATAAATCCAAAAAAATCGCCTTGGGAACGCAAAGAGCTGAATATCGCCAAATTAAAAAAGAGTTGTTTTTCGGCTATGAATTAAAAAATGGCATTTTTATCGCTCTGCCTGAAAAAGCGCTTTGTGACCAGCTTTATTTTATTTCCCGAGGATTAGCCGCTTTGAATTTTAAGGAACTGAACTTAAGTAAGATTTTTTTTAAAAAGTTTTTGTTTTTTGCCAGGAAATATCCCCAAGCAACCCAAATATTGACCAAAAACCTTAAGGATATCCTAGAAAAATAAATCTTTTTAATAATTTGAACATATATAAGAAAAAGTCATATCTACAGTTAATAAAATTGACCCCATTAGACATTTCCTCAATTACTAAAACGAATAATGAACGGGGGTTAAAAATATGAATTTGGCTAAAGAAAAA
>JAHIHE010000129.1 GCA_018899995.1 Patescibacteria group bacterium
AAAAATGCAAAGAACATTTTGAAATAGAAGAAATGGAGGCTGACCATATAAAGCCCTGGTATGAGGGCGGGAAAACGACCGCAAAGAACTGCCAAATGTTATGCAAACAAGATAACCGAACTAAATCTGGAAAATAAAATAATAGGCACGCAAAAAGAAGTAGAACAAATGATTTTAGCGTCAAATAAGCAAGATTGCTTTTTTGTAGTAAAATTGGTATCCTAGGAGTATAAACAATTACCTATGATTAAAAAAATAAGTCAAAAAGGTATGGTCAGTAAAGTTGCGTCAAAGCGCGTTTTAGATCAAAATGCTGCCGCGTTCAAGACATACAACACCTATAAAAAAACCGCCGATATTATCGAGCGCGCGGAGTTTGCGTCTGGTAAAAGAGCAATTTTCAAATCCGACACAGGCTCCACGCTTAATTTTGAAATCAATCGTTATGGAGCCTACTCAACAACAGCGCAAAAAATTTAAGACCGCACAGGACTGGAATGACTATATCGCCTCTGCTTCAATCAGGTCAAGGTATAACCGGAAAGGATTTATTTGAACTTCGGAAAGCGTGCTACAAAGAAATTGAAACATTGCGCGGCCGTCCGCTTTTAATTTACGCGACAAAGTTTTTGGACGGTGGCCCGCCCGGAATGCCAAATCAAATTGACTTGCCTGATGTGGACGGATTTACAGACCTTATTAATTCTGTTGGCAACGATTGTAAATCTGTTGATGTGCTTTTGCACAGTCCGGGCGGACGGCCTGACGCAACAGAGCGAATTGTTGGAATACTTCGTAATAGATTTCAAGAAGTAAATTTTTTGGTTCCACATTCCGCGTATTCCGCCGCCACAATGTTGGCCTTGTCTGGCAATGGTATTGTTTTGCACCCGAGCGCAACGCTTGGGCCAATTGATCCGCAAGTTGGCGTTCCGACAAAAGAAGGCATGATTCGTTTCGTCCCCGCAAAATCAATCTTGAATGGCTTTGCGAAAGCCAAAAAATTTATAAAAGACGAAGGGCCGGAAACTTTACCCGCCTATATTCCGCTGATTGAAAAATACTCGCTTGACCTTTTTGAGCTTTGCGAATATTCCGAAAAATTATCCAAAGAGTTAGTTTCCTCATGGCTCAAAAAGTATATGTTTGCTGGTGAGCGGAACAACAGCCGAAAAATCAAAAAAGCCGCTTCGTATTTTTCTAATTACAACACTCACAAAATTCACTCACGGCCATTGACGCCGGATAAATTGTCTGGTTTTGGTTTGAAACTTGAAGTTGCCAAAAATCCGCTCCGCGATCTTTTATGGGAAGCATATATTTTACTAAATGGATTTTTTAATGTCAGTCCGTTCGTGAAATTATACGAATGTACGCACGGCGTATCGTGGGGCAAACAATTTCAAATCATAACGAGACCGCTACCGGCTCAACCTCAACCTCAATCTCAACCACAGCCAAAACCAAAAACCCAATAGCGGCGCGCCAGCTAACGCTGGCACAAATTCCGTCGGCGTTCAAAGCGAGGGCGAGCCGGCGGAAAATAATTTTATGACAAACACTTCAATTTTGGAGAAAAACAGGTTTTTCCTGCAGTTCGGGAAATTTGTAATCGTTGGTTTTATAAACACCGCGATTGATTTTGTGATTCTCAACGCGCTGATGTATCTCGCGAATATTTACAAAGGTCCGGAAATTATAATTTTTAACGCGATTTCTTTTACCGTGGCGGTTATAAACAGCTATATGATGAACAAATACTGGACATTCGGAGATAAAAGCCGCGAAGGCGCGGCAAAGCAGTTTGTTGAGTTTTTGATAGTTTCAATAGTCGGGATAATTTTGAATACCGCCATTGTCTACGGCGTGACGACCTTGATTCAGCCGATGTTCGGCTTGGGCATAAAACTTTGGGCGAATTTTGCCAAAGTGATGGCTACGGCGGTTGTTTTGGGGTGGAATTTCATCGGCTATAAATTTTTCGTTTTTAAAAAATAATATATGTTTTTGGCATTATACCGAAAATACAGGCCGAAGAATTTCAGGGAAGTAATCGGCCAGGAAAAAATCATAAAAATCCTTAGCGCGGCGATAGAAACAAAGCGCACGGCGCACGCGTATCTTTTTAGCGGGCCCAGAGGCATTGGAAAAACCACCGTGGCGAGAATTTTGGCAAAGGCGCTTAACTGCGAGAATGTTAAAAACGGAGAGCCCTGCAATAAATGCGCCGCCTGCAAAACGGTTAACGAAGGCAAGTCGTTTGATATCGTTGAAATTGACGCCGCGTCAAACACCGGAGTGGACAATATCCGCGACCTGAAAGCAACCGTCGGCTTTTCTCCGTCAATTCTCCGCTATAAAGTTTTTATCATTGACGAAGCTCATATGTTGAGCAAGGGCGCGTTTAACGCTTTGCTTAAAACCATGGAAGAGCCGCCGGCGCACGCGGTTTTTATTTTGGCGACTACGGAAATTCATAAAATCCCGGCGACGATTATTTCGCGCGCGCAAAGATTTGATTTTCAAAAATTGGGACTGGCGGAAATGATAAATCGGCTGAAATTAATTTCTGAAGAAGAAAATATAAAAATCGGAAAAGGGGTTTTGGAGCTGATTGCGATATCAGCCGAAGGGGGAATGCGGGACGCGGAAAGCATGCTGGGGCAGATAATTTCCCTTGAAATCCCGGGCAAAGAAATATCTTTGGAAGAGGTAAGGATGATTTTGGGCATAACCGATTTTGAATCGGTGCTGAAATTTATCGGATACCTGTCGGAAAACAAAGTTAGGGAAGCGATAATTTTTATCAACGAAATCTGCTTTGCCGGCCAGGACATGGAGCAGTTCGCCGCCGCACTGACTTACAACTTGCGCAAAATCATCATTCTGAAAATTAACCCCGATTTAAAAAACAAAATCGCGGATGACTCCACTGAAGAGCAGTTTAAAAAACTTCTTCATTTTTCAAAAATTTTCAGCGAAGCGAAACTACTCTGGCTGATTAAAAAAACGATTAATGTCAAAAACGAAATAAAAACCGCGGCCCTTGAGCAAATACCTTTTGAAATCGCGGCTATAGAATATCGCGCTTTCAGCGGCCGGGGCGCAGAAACCGGCGCTGACAAAAATTCCCCCAAAATTGATTTTAAAAAAAACTTGTCTGAAAGATTAAATACCGAAGTCGCCAACAAGGTCGAAAAAGCCGCGAGTTTTAAAAAAACAGAATCGGAAAAAGAGCAAAAAAGCGGCTTGCCGGGTCCGACCATTGAAAATTTAAAATCAGAATGGGACAATATTATAAAATTGGTAAAAAAATACAATCATTCAATCAGCGCGTTTTTAAAGTCATCGTCGCCGCTTAAAATTGACTCAAAAAATGTTACAATCGCCACGCCTTATAAATTTCACGAGGAAAAATTGAACGAGCCGGCCAATCGTCGGATTATAGAAAAAGCTTTGGCTGAAGCGCTGAATATTCCGCAAAATTTAGAAGTTAAAATTATCCAGGACGAAAAAATGGCAAGCGCTCCAAAGCCGATAAAAAAACAAGATCCTGAAATAGAATCGGCTTTGGAAATTTTCGGCGGAGAGGTGGTGGAATGAAAAATGAAAAAAGTTAAAGCGGAGGTGCGGGTTACGGTTTGAATCTTATCAAACCTTGTTTTTTTTGTTATTTTAGGTTAGAATAAAAATTATCGGTTGGTAAAGATTTTAAATTGGGGAGTAGCCAAGTGGTAAGGCAACGGGCTTTGAACCCGTCATTCGTAGGTTCGAACCCTACCTCCCCAGCATTGTTTTTAAAATCCTCAAAAAGGATTTTAAGCGCCCCTTGACGCATTTTTAACCTTGCGTTATAATGGAATTAAACAATAAACCCCGGAGGGGTTTTTAAAATATCAAAATATCAACAAATTATCTTCAATTACAAAATCCATTCTTAGCATTGATTCGCCTGATATTCGTCCTTCGGCATTGCTCAGGACAGGCTCTGTAAAATAAGAGTTTACCCCGAGCGGAGTTGAGGGGCTAATATCAAGCGAAAAGGTGCGAAAGGAAATTATGTAATTCAAACTAATTATGAAAATCGTCGGGCAAATAACCAATTTTTTAAAAGAGGTGAGGCAAGAACTTGCCAAAGTCGTATTTTTGAGGCGCGAAGAGTTAATTAAGCATACAATAAATGTTATTTTAATCAGTGTGGCAGCCGCTTTTATTCTGGGCGGAATCGATATGGGTTTTAATTATCTGGTAAATAAAATTATTTCCTCGCCTCGCTGAAGCTATGGCGAAGCGGGAAGATTCTAATCAGTTATTTATTCTGTTTTATGTCAAAACAAATTGAGCAGGGCAGAAACTGGTACGCTTTGCACACTTATTCCGGATACGAAGACAATGTGGCGCGGAATCTGAAGCAGAGGGTGGAATCAATGGGAATGGATGATAAAATTTTTGGCGTTCTTGTGCCGAAAGAAAAAAAGATAAAAATAAGGGCGGGAAAAAGAAGAATAGTTGAAGAAAGAATTTTTCCCGGATATGTTTTAGTGGAAATGGTAGTTACCGACGATTCGTGGTATGTTGTGCGCAACACTCCGAATGTCACCGGATTTGTGGGTTCGGGCACCACACCCACGCCAGTTTTACCCGCCGAAATAGAAAAAATCAAAAAACGAATGGGTGTGGCAGAACCCAAGTATAAAATTGATGTGGTGATAGGCGACGCGGTTAAAATCGCGGACGGCCCCTTTAAGGGGTTTGACGGCAAGGTAAGTCATGTTGACGAATCAAGGGGAAAGGTAAAAATTTTGGTTTCAATGTTTGGCCGCGAGACGCCGG
>JAHIHE010000164.1 GCA_018899995.1 Patescibacteria group bacterium
AATCTTCCATTCGGGATAGTCTGGCAGGAAAAGGCGAGCGAACCCTTGTCATAAACGATGAGACCCATCATGTTTACAATCAGACGGGGAAAGATTTTAAGAAATGGAAGGAATTTTTGCTTGATGATGAATTCGGATTTAAATACATAGTCGGGCTTTCAGGTACCTGTTATATCAAAGATGAATATTTTGTGGATGTCATCTGCCGCTATTCACTTCGCCAGGCCATTGAAGAGGGATTTGTGAAGACAATAGACTATGTCGCTCAGGATACGTCAACATCCCAAAACGAAAAGTTTCAAAAAATTTATGACAATCATATTGAAAACAAAAACACGAAATGCCGGTTGGTAAAACCGCTGACCATTCTTGTAACCAAAGATATTCACGCATGTAACAAGCTAACCGAAGACTTGATAAATTTTATCTCTGAAATAGAAGATATTCCCAAAGAAGACGCCGCCAACAAAGTTCTGCCAGTTACCTCTTCACCAAAACATAAAGAAAACGTAAGAAAATTAAGGGATGTTGACCGTTCCGATTCGCCCGTCGAATGGATAACCTCAGTCAGCATGCTGACCGAAGGGTGGGATGTAAAAAATGTATTCCAGATAGTCCCCCATGAAGAAAGGGCATTTGACAGTAAACTTTTAATTGCACAAGTCCTTGGACGCGGTCTGCGTATACCCGAAGCATATGCTGGTGAAAGGCCGGTTGTAACTGTATTCAACCACGACCGCTGGTCAGGCAGAATCAAACATCTTGTTGATGAAGTCCTTGAAATAGAAAAGCGCATTTATTCCTATCCGGTTGAAAAAGAACCGGATTACAATTTTACCATTCATAATATAGACTATGACCGTCTTACTGAAACCGAGGAATATAAACAGAAAAAGGAATATGAATTTAAAAAAGGCTTTATTTTTCTAATCAGCCAGGCGCCGGCACTTGAAAAATCAACAGAATATGTTCGAGCTGTTACCGGAGATGAACGGACCAAAAAGACAAAAGTTCAGTATGAAATGTTTCCTATTGAGGATATCATTGAACAACTGCATAACAAATTTCAGTCTATTGATTTGGAAACTGAAGATACGGATAATCCAACAGAGTATGCGGATAAGTATTCTAAAGAAATTTTGTTCAAGCTTATCAGAGAATCTCTGAAAAGAATAAATGAAAAAGATGATGTGGTAAGCGATCAGAATAGACAAAGAATATTGCAGGCCTTTGGTGTAATTCAACGTCCTGGGGCAAAGGTTGTCCGTTACAAAATGACTCCGCAAGCTATAAAGTATATCACAACTAAAGAAAGAAATAAGAATAGTGTGGGTTTGTCTTCGATTCGGCGTGGTGAAACAACGGTTTTTTGGGATGAAAACACAAAAAAACACAGCGATGAAGAGGTAATGTCCATTTTGAAAGAAATTGAAGAGGGAGAAGAATTATTTCCTCAATCTGCAATGCAGATGATTGATAACAGCTTCAACTTCAAGACTTCGCTGAATGTTATTCTTGCCGATCATAAACCGGAACGGTTATTCGTAAGAGAGTTAATCAAAAGTGAAAACAGCAAAGTCCTTGATGCTTGGATTAAATCGACAGATCAGGATTTCTATCCGATTGAGTATGCATGGAAAAAAGGAGAACATCCAAAGCGTAGCAGGTTTAACCCTGACTTTTTTATAAAGATAGGCACTGCGATACTGGCCGTTGAGATAAAGGGCGATGAAGAAATTGCACAACCCTCCGATGAGAACAAGGCCAAATATAAGGCTGCCAAAAATCATTTCAAAACACTCAACACATTTCAATCCGATTCGGTCTATTGTTTTAATTTTTTGTCTCCCCGGGATTATGAACTGTACTTTGACCGAATTAGGAAAGAAGAATTCAATTTCACATCAAACCTTGATGCTGTTCTTGAGCAGAATGGTTTATAAAAACCGGTTTGCCGATGTGTCTCAGGCCGATTTGTTTTCCGCGATAGATGCCATCTACAGTTTCAGGAATGAATACATAGCCCATCAGGATCGGGAACTGAGTGATATAGAACTTGCGAAAAAGGCGCTGATCCAGTGGGCAAGCGGACTTCATCGAATTTGGAGTTGCCGCTAATGAAAAAACAGGGAGCCGTTTTCGCGAATTAAGAGAAGTATTACCCTCCATGACCAGAGATCAAGTGCAGAAATTGCTCGCTGAAATGAAGATACAGAAAATGATCATTGTCGTCGGAAAAACCAGTGCAGCCAGCTGGTATCCTCCTGGTTCTGGAAAAAGAAAGAATGTCTGACAAAGCTTCCCGAAAA
>JAHIHE010000130.1 GCA_018899995.1 Patescibacteria group bacterium
AACAATTCCTTGTTTTGTAGATTTTCAGCAATATCGTCCAAGAGCACTATTAATAAAACGCCCAAAAACTTAATTTTTACGGACTCTCTGTAATATTTATTTTTTCGGCTTAAAATAGTTGTTATCTTAAAAGCTTTAATCACCCAGTGCCACAAATATTCTTTTCTTTTAATTCTCAATTTTTTTGATACTTTATTGTATTGTTTAATTAGATTATCATCCATATGAATTTTTTAAAAGAAATTATAGGCAGATTTAACTATAATCGCCCTGAAGCGATTATAGAAAACAAAGAAGGGACAAAAAACGGAATAAAATATGACATATATGAGAAATCCCCTGAACATATTGAATACAGAGAAATTGATTTAGAGTCAAACGAGCAGTTGGCGATAGAAAGAGTTACAAAAGATAATATGTACTATGTCCTTAACAAGGCGATGGCTATACTTGCAAGTAATCTGGGATTTGATGAAACGGCGCAAAATATAGTGGATGTAATGGTTAATTCTATGGGATACAGAGGCGGTGTCCTTTTTTTAGTCAAGGAAAAAGAGAATTGTTTGCAATCACATACTTATTCCTTAACTTCCTGGACAAAAATAGTTGTTAAAAAACTGCCTTTTAAGACATTCAGAGATATAAAGCTGCCGCTTGATACAAAAAATGACTTGCTGGTGGATGTTATAAATAAAAGAAAAATATATATAGCAAAAGGAATATCTCCCTTTATAAAGCACCTTATTCCCTGGCAACTGGCTAAATGGATTGATAATTTTACTAAAACAAATTATGCAATCGCCATACCGGTTATTCTTAGAAATAATGTTGCGGGTATTATCAATATCAATTCAACTTATGATTTTACCAATGAGGAAATAGAAATGTTAAGAAATTTTGCTAAACAAGTTTCAATTGCAATTTATAACTCCCGGCAATACGAGCAGATCAAATCTAACGCTAAACATCTTCAGGAAAAAACCGAAGATATGGAAGCATTGTTGTCTTTAAGCCAGACAAGCTCGTCGGGACCAGAAATCGAGACGAATATCCAAACTATGATGGATATAGTTCCGGAAAAGCTTGGATACTTGGAAATTTTAGGCGCGGTTCTGGTGCGCTATGACGAAAAGATCGGAAAAGTTTACGCATATATTACCACAGAGTCCGATTTGGTGCAACGAGCGAAAAAAATATTGTCCAAGTCGGCGCTGAATGACTACGCCGTTTTTGTCGCCAAGGACGGCGAAAATTCCCGAAATCTGACTTTAACCTCCCAAAGCATACTTAGCGGCGAAATTAAAAGAGGCGAAAATCTGACGGATTTCATTTCTCCGCCCGTGGAGCGCCCCAAGGCCTGGCTTATGCAAAAAATGATGGGCGGCAAATCATTCGTCGCGGTGCCGATCAATATCAGGGGCGAAAAATTGGGAGCGGTAATATTTATGTTCAGAAAACAACTTTCCCAGATCGGCGACAGGGACATTGATATTTTAAAGGCATTCAGCCAGCAAATCGGCGTGATTATAGAAAACTTGCAATTTTACCAGAGCTTGAACAAAAACATTGAAGAACTTATCAGAACGAAAGACAATCTTGAAGAAACCCTGACTATGAAAAACGAATTTTTACGCATCGTTTCGCATCAGTTGAGAACTCCTTTGACCGCGGTGCGCGGACTCATTTCAATGTGGAAAGACGGCGATTTTGATAATTTGGCGTCGGTCAAAATGAGTGAAGTAAAAACGCGGGTGGCAAATAATATTGAGCGGCTGAACAACATTATTAACGATATGATTAAAGCGATGGAGTCCGAGGGCGACTTGAAGCTGAAATTTGCCCCTACCAGCATTGAACGGATTTTGAAAAACAGTGTTGGAATTTTAAAGTCAAATTTTGAAAGGAAAGGGCTGTATATAAAATACAAAAAATTCATCAAGGAAATTCCTGAAATTGAGGCGGATGAAAAATCACTGAATCATGTTTTTATAAACCTGATTGACAACGCCGAAAAATATACCGAGAGGGGCGGGCTGGAAATTACGGTTTATCGCGAGGAAGATAATGTGTATGTGCGGCTTTCCGACACCGGCGTGGGGTTGAGCGACGAAGACAAAGAAGCGCTTTTCAAGAAATTTTCGCGCGGACAAGATTCAGGGCGCCTGAATCCCGGCGGCTCCGGACTGGGCCTTTTTATCGTCAAGCAGATTTTAGACGAACATCACGGAAAAATCAAGGTCTCCAGTTTGGAAAGGGGAAAAGGAACAACTTTTGTGGTTTCGCTTCCCGTAAAGCAGCCAAAGCCGGATTTACGGGTTTAGGGTAAGCAGCCGGCTTTTTGTGTTATTTTATTCCGCGTGTTAGAATTAAAAATAATCAATAATTTTCGCGATTCATATGCCGATAAAAGAAGAAGAATTATACACCATATTGATATTCTTGGGTTTGGTTGCGATATTTATCGCGCCGGCAGTTGTTTTGGCGATTCTCGGCAAAAGCCCGTGGGAATATCTGGTTGCAATCAGTATATTCGTTCTAATTGGAACGATTTTCTGGGACTCCGAAGCGGTGTTGAGATGAATGTATAAAAATAATATTCACTTTGATACATGGATGTATCAAAGTGAAATTTAATTGGAAAAATAAAACTTAATTTTTTAATTTTATGGATAAAAAATACAAAAAATATTTGGTTATATTTTTACTCGCGCTGGCGATTGGTTTTGTCGCTGGAATCTGGGTGGTGTACCGCGATACTCTATAACATTTATAAAAACTATACAAGTTATAAAAATTATATAATTTATGGATGGCTATAAATCGCTTCCTTTTTTCAAACAAGCGGAAATTAT
>JAHIHE010000131.1 GCA_018899995.1 Patescibacteria group bacterium
AACTAAAAGCAAAATATCAATTCTATGATGATTGGCCACGCCCTTAAAATGTCTCTCAAATTGTTTTGCCGTCTTCATATTCTTATTCTAACAAAATATTCCGACATTCTCAAGAATGTTGGAATGTTTTTAGTTATTGAGGGCTTTGTGTAAAACGCTCTCAAATAGTTCTTTTAATTTATTCTTCTGTTCAACAAGCTGTTTTTTATAATCCTGCGACGCGGAAAGTTTGGCAACGATTTGTTTTTGGATTTTGAGAGACGGAACTGGTATTTGAACCTTCTTTAATTTAATAATCGTCAGGGCATTATATGCCCCTCCAACTCCTAATTTTGAAATATTTTTCGCAAAGTTTTCCAATACAATTTCTAAGTAAATAGGGTCGACATCTTTCAAATTTTTAATCCAAAGTAAATTACCATCTTTAAAATAAAATTTTCTATTATCAGGAACTACCCAAGAAATACCTATTGTTCCAACAGCCGAAATCAAAATATCTCCCCTTTCTGGCACACCAAATTTTTCATTTATTTCATTAAATCGTTTTTCTGAAATAAATAATTCCAAAGAGACCGGCTTATTTTGACTTAATTCAACAATTTCTTTTGTACGATAAAAAGGGATACCAATTTCAACATATTCACTCTGATAAATCCTTTTGATAGAGGTTACTTCAGCAACTTCTCCTAATTTTTTAATTTTGAATTGCTTGCCCCGTAGCAAACTTTGTTTTGCTGTTCGGGGTAATTTTGATTTTTGATTTTTGAGTTTTGCATTTAGCTCGTTATGTAATAACGAGCGATAAAGCTCGTCGGCTTTTTGGATGAGTTCGTCATTCAATTTTTGCGCCACGATGATTTTATCCAACCGTTCAACGATTTGTTTTTGGATTTTGAGAGGCGGGAGAGGGATTTTAATTTTTGAAGACATCATTAGCGTACAGCTCCGCTTGTTTCAAAATCAATTCAGTTGCCAATTTTTGTATGTCAGGTGGATAGCCGAATTTATTCAATGTCCGCTTAATCATTACGCGCAATTTTGCCCGCGCGCTTTCTCGCATTGTCCAGTCAATGGAAGTGTTTTCTTTTACTTTATCAACTAATACGCATGATAGTTCCCTTAGGGTTTTCTGACCCAAAACTTCGCGAGCGCTTTCGTTATCAGCAAGCGCGTCATAAAAAGCCATCTCATAATCAGTTAAATTGAGTTTGGTTGCTCGCTCACTTTCACCCCTCAACTCACGTGCCACGCCAATCATTTCTTCAATAATTTCGGCCGCGGTTAAAATGTTTGCATGATAACGCTTCAGAACATTATCAAGCATTTCCGAAAATTTCTTTCCCAAAACTATATTTTTGCTTTTGATACTATCAATTTCACCAGTTAAAAGTTTTTTCAATAACTCCAACGCTAAGTTTTTGCGATCCAACCCCCTCACCTCAGCAAGAAATTCCTCGGATAAAATAGAAACATCGGGCCTTTTAATCCCTGCCGCATTAAAGATATCAATTACTCCTTCAGCAACCAGTGCCTTATCAACAATCTGCCGAATAGCTGTTTCAATTTCTTCGGCGCCTCGCCCTTTCGGTTTTGATTCAAACTTCAATAGTCGAACTTTCACTGCTTGAAAAAACGCCAACGCTTCTTTAATTTGCATTGCTTCAGGTCGCGGCGCGACAAGTGCAAAAGCTCTCGCTAAACTTCCTACTTGTTCAATAAAACGATTCTTTCCGTCAGGTAGATTAAGAATATGCTCCTCGGCTTGAAGTATGGTCTGCATTTTTCGCCCCGTATTTGCATCGAAGTACTGCTTATATTTGAAATCGCCAAACATTTGTTCCACAATCTCAAATTTTTCTTGCATAACCGATGCGGCATCCGAAATGTCGAGCGCCGGCATGCCCTGGCCACCGCTTTCGGTGTAAACAGCTAAGGCCTTTTTTAAATCACGAGCGATACCGATATAGTCAACAATCAATCCACCTTTAATGTCTTTATATACTCTGTTCACGCGCGCTATTGCCTGCATAAGATTATGTCCGCGAATAAGTTTATCAACATACATTGTCTTTAGGCAGGGCGCGTCAAATCCGGTTAGCCACATATCTCTCACTATGACCAATCTCAATGAATCGGCTGGGTCCTTAAATCTCTCCGCTAATCTGCGGCGCTGTTCTTTTGTCGTGTGGCACGGCTGCCAATTTGGCGGATCAGACGCCGCAGCCGTCATTACAACTTTAATAAATCCTTTCTCTAAATCATCATTATGCCACGCAGGCCTTAACTTAATAATCTCCCCGTACAAAGCCACTGCTATACGGCGGCTCATCGTAACAATCATTCCCTTGCCGTCAAGCGTTTCACT
>JAHIHE010000132.1 GCA_018899995.1 Patescibacteria group bacterium
GGAATATCCAGTAGCCGATTCCTTGTGGTCTAATTCGCGCGAATAGTGGAATAAGTAAAATTCGGCGGCGGCGGAAAAGCGAGGGCGGGCAAAAATTTAGTTTGTGTAAAAGTATGTTTAATCAAAAAATTAAAGAAGCAAAAAATGAGAATGTGGTTTATAGACCAGTTGCTTAATAAGGTTTTAGTTGTTTTTTTGAAAAATCAGTGGCTTAAAATAAGGGTTTTTTGAGATAAAATGCTTCAAAATATTATTAAGCAACTGGTCTTATGTTTTTATTGATGCCTCAAATGTCTGGAATGCCGTCAAGTCCGAGAAAAAATTCATTGAATATAAGTATCTCAAAGATTATTTTAGAAAAAGTTTTGACGCTGGAAAGGTAGAGATTTTTTATTATGATGCTTATCCTAAAGACGGCACAAGGGAGTATAATTTAGACGGTAAACATAAATTTTTCACCTATCTTAAAAAGGGATTGGAGTTTACAGTGCGAAAAAAGGAATTAAAAAGAATTTCTGTTATTAGCAAAAATGGTGAATCCATAATAGAAAAGGGCAATATGGATGTGGAAATAACAATTGATGCCTTACATAATATAGAAAAATATAACATTGCTATTCTATTTAGCGGAGATGCTGATTTTTTGGCGTTGGTAAATTATCTGAAAAATAACGGCAAGAAAGTTTATATTTTTTCTTCAAAAAATAATATATCTCACGAATTGAAAACTGGCGGGAATGGTTATTTTGACTTGAGGGATATAAAAGAACTTTGGGGTAAGGATTTAAAATATCGCGCAAGCGGATAAAAACAAAACCACCCTCAATTAAGAGGGTGGCCCTGGGATGTATAACCCTAACGGTTCTATGGAAGAACCGAAAGACATTATCAGTATATCAAGCCATTAAATTTTGTCAAGCGTCAATCTGTGGATAACTAAAAATTCGCCAAAGAGCAAAAATTTAAATTCCAAGGTGAGACCTTGGATAAAAATAAAATTATTTATTATCTTTATTATTTATGCCGGAATTGCCGGAAGTGGAAACAATAAAAAGGGAATTGGAAAAAGCAATTTTGGGAAAAAAAATCACGGAAGTGCTCGTGAATAATCCTAAGGTAATCAAAGAGCCGAAAAAGGAAGAGTTTGCAAAGGGACTGAAAAGCGCGACCATAAAAAATATCTTGCGAAAAGGCAAGCTTTTGATTTTTGAGCTGGCGTCTGGGAAATCGCTGGCAGCGCATCTGAAGATGACAGGCCAGCTTATTTATCCCGGCGACACAAAACAAAGCCGTGTGAGTTTTAAACTCTCTGACGGCAAATGGCTGGATTTTAACGACAGGCGTTTGATGGGGGAGTTGCGACTGCTGACTGACTGGCGCGCCTTGAAATTCGTCAAGGAATTGGGCCCGGAGCCGTTTGATTTGGAAGAAAGGCAGTTTAAAAAAATGTTAGCCGGCAAAAAAGCCAGGATAAAGCCGCTGATAATGGATCAGACATTTATTTCCGGCATGGGCAATTTGTACGCCGCGGAAGCGCTTTTTAAGGCAAAAATAAATCCCTTGCGGTCGGCTTTTTCTTTATCGGATAAAGAAAAAAACGCGTTGCTCGCGGCAATAAAAAGCATATTAAAAAACGCGATTAAGCAAGGAGGTTCTTCCGTGGACAAATATGTGCAATTAAGCGGCAAACCCGGAGGATATGTAAGGTATCTCAAAGTATATTACCGCGCTGGCAAGCCCTGTTATGTTTGCGGTATGCCAATTGAACGAATTGCTTTAGCGGGCAGAGGAACTTATTATTGCCCCAAATGCCAAAAGTAAAATATATGAAATTTTTCAAAGGCGCAAAAGAATATTTATCGGCAATAAGATATTATATAATTTTTTCAGCCCTGATTTTCTTTTTTGCGGCTTACTTCGGATATACTCTGATCGAAAACTCGCCGGAACAGGCCAAAAATATTCTGGAAGAATTCAGGAAAATATCCGAGCCGATAAAAAATATCGCGCCGCTTGAACTTTTCCTGTTCATTTTCCTAAAAAACTCTGTCGCGGTTTTAATCGCGATTTTATTCGGGGCGGTTTTGGGGCTTGCGCCGTTTTTCGCGGTTTTTGCCAACGGAATAATTTTAGGCGTTTTTGCGTACGCGTTTCTGCAAAAATTTTCTTTGCCGATATTCCTTGCCGGCATTTTGCCGCACGGGGTCATTGAAATACCGGTTTTATTTTTTGCCGCGGCAAGCGGATTTCGCCTCTGGCGGGCGGCTTTCCGGCGAATCGTTTTTAACGAGAAAAAATTCTCACAAGAATTCAGCCGGGCTATGAATTTTTTCTTTAACACCCTTTTGCCACTGCTTTTAATCGCCGCTTTTATTGAAACATTCGTCACTTCCAGATTTTTGGCATTGCTTTCGCGCTAATTGGATATTTGCCGAAATTCGCGTTTAGGAGTAAAATTAAAGACAAAATACATAAAATAAAGAAATTATGGCAAACGCTTTTTACGAAAAACTTGTCGGCGCAATTTTGCTTTTGGCCGGATTGGCGATTATCGGCTACGGCATATCATTCGCTTCAGGAATATTTTTAAACGGAAAAAATCCGCCGGAAATTTTTTCGCCTTTGGCGGACCCGCCGAAGGCGGGCAATCCCACTATTAATTCTGCCTTGCCCAAAAATCTTAATGAAATCAATCCGGATGATTTGCAAAAAATGATTATGGATAATGTGCTTGGCTCTGGCGCGCTTAGCTCCGTAATCCCGCCGGAAATGTTCAATTATCTCCCCAAAATGCTGAATTTATCAGCCCTGGGAATATTTCTGTGGATTTTGATTATCGCCGGCGCAAAAGTTTCTTCGCTGGGAATTGTTTTGATAAAAACAAGCAGCAATATAAAGATATAAGGATATGAACCCCGTTAGAAATTCCAAACTTAATGGGATAATAATAAGAAACGATTATGGGAACGAGTAAATACAACATTTCTAACGGGGTGAATAGAATTATTTTTGACATTGAGACCGTTGGAACTGATTTTGAAAAAATGGATAAGGACTCGCAAGAGTATCTTCTAAAGTATTCGGAGACGCCGGAAAGCCGCCAGGAAACAAAAGAGAAGATGAGCTTTTGGCCGCTTACCGCCCAAGGCGTTGCCATAGCAGTGTTGAATCCGGATACGGACAAAGGCGCGGTTTATTTTCAGTCCGGCGATAAAAAAATAGAGCCGTTTGAAGAAAATAATATCAAGTTTGTTTCCGGAACGGAAAAAGAAATACTTGAAAATTTTTGGAAAGCAGTCGCTTCGTATGACCAGTTTATTACCTTTAACGGCAGGGGGTTTGACGCTCCTTTTTTAACTATTCGCTCCGCGATAAATAAAATCGTACCGACTAAAAATTTGATGCCGCCGCGATACAGCGCCAATATTCACATTGATTTGATGGATCAGCTGACTTTCTACGGCGCCACGCGAAAATTTAATCTGGATTTTTACGCAAAATCATTTGGAATAAATAGCCCGAAAAGCGGGGGGATAAAAGGTTCCGATGTGGGGCGGCTTTATAAAGAGAAAAAATATTTGGATATCGCCAGATATTGTCTGGGCGATGTTGTCGCCACGAAGAAATTATACGAGGTTTGGAGGGACTATATTAACATATAAAAATTAAATTTTTTCTAAATTCGCTATGGCAAAAACAAAAAGGCAAAAGGAAATAAGAATCGCGATTGCCGGAGTGGGCAATTGCGCCAGTTCGCTGGTTCAAGGGATAGAATATTATAAAAAAAATAATAGCGCCTTAGGATTGATGCACCCGGAACTGGGAGGTTATAAAGTATCCGACATAAAGGTCGTAGCGGCTTTTGATGTTAATAAGGATAAAGTCGGAAAAGATGTCTCAAAAGCGATATTTGACCCCAATACTATTAATACCGTAAAAATCGCCGATGTCCCTTATCTTGGAGTAAAGGTGATGAAAGCGCCGGTAATGGACGGAGTCGGAGAATATCTCGGAACTAAAGTAAAAGTTTCGGATAAAAATGATGTTGATGTGGTAAAAGAACTTAAAAAAAGCGGAGTGGAAATTCTTATAAATTATCTTCCGGTTGGCAGTTATACCGCGAGCCGATTTTATGCGGATGTGGCGATTAAAGCCATGTGCGCTTTTATTAATTTTATTCCGGAATTCATAGCTTCTGACGCGGGCTGGATAAAAAAGTTTGAACAAGCCGGACTGCCAATAATCGGCGATGACAATAAGGGGCAATTGGGGGCTTCTATATTAAGCCGGGTTTTGGTAAATCTTTTTAAAGATCGCGGCGGAAAAATTGAACGGATGTATCAGCTTAATTTCGGCGGAAATACCGATTTTCTTAATTTGCTTGAACATTCGCGCTTAAAATCCAAGCGCATAAGCAAAACTGAAACCGTCCAAAGCCAGATGTCTGAAAGATTGCGGGACGACAGTATACATATCGGTCCCAGCGATTATGTTCCTTGGCTCAAAAGCAGAAAAATTGCCAATATCCGCATAGAAGGAAAAACCTTCGGAGATATTCCGATTTACATTGATCTGAAACTGGATGTGGAAGATAAATCTGTGGCTACCGGCGTGGCAGTAGATGCGATTAGGTGCGCAAAATTAGCCCTTAACCGAGGCATCAGCGGGGTTTTGGAGTCGCCAAGCGCTTATTTTATGAAATTTCCCGCAAAACAGTATCCGGATTGGCAAGCCCGTCAAATGCTTGAGGAGTTTATCGCTGGCAAACGCGAAAGGTAATTTTTAAAACCGCATGAGCAAACCAAAAGATGATTTTAAGCTGGCGTACGCGATATCGCTGGTGGGGCAGCTGGGTTTTTATATTGTTGTACCTTTAATCATTTCAATTTTAGCCGGAAGATATTTTGACAAAAAAATATTCTCCGGCGAATATATCCTAACCTTGATTTTTCCGCTTTTAGCCGGAATTTTTTCAATCTGGCAGATTTATAAATTGATTTTGCCGCTGATGGAAGATAACGGCAAAGGAAAAGAGTAATTTCAGCGCCAGATAATTTTCCGCATAAATTCCCGGTATAAATACAAAAACCTTTTAATCGGATGCTTGCTTGTTTTGCTGTCGGAAAACCACTCCCTTGCCTGCTGTTCGCCCACCGTTTTGATAATTTTGGCGTATAGCGCGAAACTTCCGCCAAAATATATTTGCATTTCATCCGCCAGCTGATGCAGCCCGCTCGGGCTGACCCGCCTGTCCGGCTGGCAGGTTTTTTTTCTTTTATGGTTGAATTTTATTTTTTCAAGACCCGCTTTTTTGAACATATTTTTATGTCTCCGCCTTCATTTTATCACTAATCTGATAATAAAAAAAGAAGGGTAATACTTGTTAGTATACCCCCCAAAAAAAACAAAACTTTGAAAAATTGTGTTTTGGTTCACTATTATCATTCTCTAATTAAAGAGTCTAATAAGGGGCAGAACCAAATGTTGGGTGGTCATCGGTGTAGTTTATCCCGCAATTGCGAAAACGGCTTCAAAGCCGCATTTATCGCCTGCCTTATGCGGGCAGGATTTTACCATTGCTTTTCACCTCCCATTAGAAAGTATAGCATAAATGGCTTAAAGAACCAAGCTCAAATCCTGTCCGCAATTTCTGCATTTGCCGTTTTTGTCAAACCGCATAATGCTGTATTCGTATCGGTCAATCATCATTTGCCGGCACTTCGGGCAATAGGTGTCTTCGTAATACGCGCCAGGCAGATTTCCCGTGTAAACATATTTTAAGCCCTTTTTTTGGCCCATTTTGCAAATTTTCACTATTGTTTCAACAGGAGTCGCGAGAATATTAACGAGTTTATAAGCCGGATAAAATTGGGAGATATGCCAGGGCGTTTCCGGACCCATTTCTTTCAATATCCAGTCCGCCATTTTTTCAAGCATTGCCATATCGTCGCTTATGCCCGGAATAACAAGAGTGGTGATTTCCACCCAGACCTTTTTGGCTTTCAGAAGTTTTAGCGAATCCAAAACCGGCTGAAGCGCTCCGCCGCAATTTGCGCGGTAAAATTTGTCTGAAAAAGATTTGAAGTCAATATTTGCCGCGTCCAAATGCGGCGCGATAACCCCAATGCATTCCGCGGTCATATAGCCGTTTGAAACCCAAGTATTTTTCAATTTGTATTTTTTCGCCTGTCTCATGGTGTCAAGCGCGTATTCAACAAAAACAGCGGGTTCGGTGTATGTATAGGAAATGCTTGAGCAATTGGTGTCCAAAGCCATTTTAACGATTTTTGCCGGCGGCCAATCTTCGCCTTCAATGGTTTGCGTGCCGATTTTCGGCGCCTGTGAAATCGGCCAATTCTGGCAGTTGTCGCAGCGAAAACTGCATCCGACCGTTGCCACGGACAACGATTTTGAGCCGGGCAGAAAATGGAAAAACGGCTTTTTTTCAATCGGGTCAATATTCACGGCAATTGCTTTTCCGTAAACCAGCGAATAAAGTTTTCCATTCTGATTTTCACGAACGCCGCAAATTCCTTGGCGTCCCGGATGAATCAAGCATTTATGGCTGCAGGTAATACAGCGCACCTTGTTTTTCTCCAGCTTTTTCCAAAGTTTTGAATGGCAAAGTTTGGGCATATGCATAGTTAGAAAGTTTGTAAAGTTATAAAGTTCGTAAAGTAAATAAATATAAAGCCGTATTATTTTTCTTTATAAACTTTATAAACTTGATGAACTTTATAAACTCAGGTATATTATACCATAGTATAATATAAATATGCAAAGGCGAATTTTTATTGCTATAAATTTACCCCAAGAAATAAAGAACAAACTTTTAGATTGGCAGAAAAAGCGGTTTATAAACTCCGTCAAGGGGATTAGTTGGACAAAAATGGATAATTTTCATATAACGCTGGTTTTTATGGGTGAAATTGAAGAATATATGGTTGATAAACTGCTGGAAGCAGCGCGCGCGACTGCTAAAAATTTCAAGCCGTTTGAAATCAGCGTTGACAGAATCCATATCGGTCCGAATTTGAATACACCTCGGATGATATGGCTTTCGGGTCCGGAAAATAAAGACCTTTCTACTTTGGCGCGGCAATTCACTGATGGTTTGAAAAAAGAGGGGATAGAGTTAAACAATAATCACGGCTTCAAACTCCATATTACTTTGGCGCGGGCGAGAAATGACGAACTGCGGGATGTTAAAATTGATGAAAAATTTGAGCATTCTTTTTTGGCGGAATCAGTGGAGGTGATGGAGAGCAGATTGTTGCCAGATGGGCCGAAATATAGCGTTTTGGAAAAAATTAAGTTTGAGTAATAAATAATTAAGTTGTAATAAACAGAATTATTTATTACTACCTCTAAAATGTCGTACAACGTATCCGCGTATCTGAAATTTTAAAACTAATTTTCAATATTTTTTGGTCTTTTCCCCCTTGGTATTATAGTAAATTTTAGTCGGTGAATACTTGATTCCGAAATATTCCCCTTAACACCAGCTTCAACAACTTTTAAAAAAGATACGCTTGTTTTGCCTTCTGCTGATGAACCAGTGGAAACAGCAACATCAAATTCTATACCATTTCCATTATCATTATTTATACCAAATTTATGGGTGTCAGTTTCAGCTTCAA
>JAHIHE010000133.1 GCA_018899995.1 Patescibacteria group bacterium
GACAGGAACTTCTATCTGCCGGCCGGCGGCTTCAACATCGCTTCCCCTCACAAACCCGTCGGTTGAAGCAAGCGACACTGCTCTGACTCTGCCGCCCCCTAAATGCGACTGGACTTCCAAAACAATTTTTTTCCCGCCAGAAGATCTAACGGTTAAAGCGTCGTAAATTTTTGGCAATGACTCGGCGCTAAATTCAACATCAACCACCGGCCCGATAATTTGAACGATTTTCCCTGTAGTCATAGTATTGGTATGTTTAATTTAATAAAATTTATTTACTTTTTGTCTTATCTTTTGCCTAAAAACTATAAATTCGCAAAATTTTTAATTTTTAATTTTTAATTTTTAATCAATTTCTAATGCTTTAATTTTTAATTGAAAATTTTAAAATTAAAAATTTAATGAAAATTAAGAATTGAAAATTGAAAATTATTTTTTTACTCTTCTATCGCCGCTTTTCCTCCGACAATTTCGGCAATTTGATTGGTAATGGAGGCCTGCCTGATTTGGTTGTAGTTAAAAACCAGATCTTTAATCAGCTCGTCGGCGTTTTTGCGCGCGTTTTCCATCGCGAGCATGCGCGCCGAATATTCTGACGCTTTTGTTTCCAAAAGCAGATAGTACAGGCCGGTTTTAATCAAATGCGGAATAAGCTCCTTTATTATGATATCAACTTTCGGCTCCACCTGATAAAGCAAAGGGTATTTTGTTTTGTGAAGAATTTCATCAAGCCGCCTTGTTTCCAAAAGTTTTTCAAGATTATCCTGAGTAAGCGGCAAAATCGGCCGAACTATCGCTTCCTGCCGCAACGGAGAAATGAAATTGGAATAAATCACCGTTACTAAATCAAATTCGCCGGCCAAAAAAGAAGACATTATTAATTTGTGAATCGGGCTGACATCGGTTAATTTCCAAACCGATTTATCGGGGAAAATGGCCAAAATTTCCGCCTTAATCCTTTTCAAAAAACTTTCTCCTTTTTTCCCGATAACGATAAAAGACGGTTTTTTCCCTTTTTTTTCTTCGTCTTGCTTGAAATTCAATGCAGTTTTCAGCAGATTGGGAATAAGCGCTCCGCTTAATCCCTTGTCCGGCGTGATTAAAATAACACCGATTTTTTTGACTTCGCGCTCGCTAATCAGAGGAAATTGTTCCGCGCGAAAGCCGTAGAACCTCAAAAAAGCCAAAATCTCCATGCTTCTCTGAATATACGGCCTGGCATTGAAAGTTTGCATCTGCGCTTTGCGCATCCTGGAAGCGGCAATAGCGCCCATCGCCTTGGTGACCTTGAAAATGTTTCCTACTGATTTAATTCTGGATTTTATTTCCCGGCTGTTGTTCATTGTTTCAATTTAGCAATTTAACAAACAAACAATTTAGCAAGATGACAATTTAGCAAATTAGCATTTTTGTTTAATTGTTTAATTGTTTAATTGTTTAATTGTTTAATTGTTTAATTGCTTAATTGTTTAATTGCTTATTTGCTAAGTTGATTTATAAACCTTAAAATTTTCTTTCGCTTCGCCGATCGCGCGCTTGATAATTTCTTCAATTTCCGGAGTTATCTCTCTGGAGCGGCGCAATTTTTCAAGTAGTTCGCTTTCTTTCGTTTCCAATTCGTGATACAAAAATTTTTCAAATTCGGAAATTTTTTCCAGCGCGATATCTTCCAGATAGCCGTTAACGCCGGCATAAAGAGCGATAACCTGCTTTTCAAAAGGAATCGGCTCGTATTGCGGCTGCTTTAAAAGTTCGGTAAGGCGCTTGCCCTGCTCTATCCTTTTCCGGGTGGCTTCATCAAGGTCGGAGCCGAATTGCATAAAAGCCGCCAGCTCCCGAAATTGCGCCAAATCCAGGCGCAAGCGGCCGGCGACTTTTTTCATCGCTTTGGTCTGCGCCGCGGAACCGACCCTGGAAACTGAAATGCCGACATTTAAAGCCGGCCTTATCCCTGCGTAAAAAAGGTCTGTCTCCAGAAAAATTTGTCCGTCGGTGATTGAAATTACATTTGTGGGAATGTAGGCGGTTACATCGCCCGACTGGGTTTCAATAATCGGCAAAGCAGTCAAAGAGCCGCCGCCGTTTTTTTGATTCAATTTTGCCGCGCGCTCAAGCAGGCGGGAATGCAGATAAAAAACATCTCCCGGATAAGCTTCGCGCCCCGAAGGCCGGCGAAGCAAAAGGGAGATTTCCCGATAAGCCCACGCGTGCTTTGACAAATCATCGTAAATTACCAGAGAATCCATGCCTTTGTCCCTGAAATATTCAGCCATCGCGCATCCGCTGAACGGCGCCAGATATAAAATACTCGCGGGATCGCTTGCTGAAGCGATTACTATGGTGGTGTATTTCATCGCGCCCGCCTTGCCAAGTGCGGCGGCAATTTTCGCGATTTTCGCTTTTTTCTGGCCGATAGCGACATAAACGCAGTAAACCGGCTTGGTCTTTTCGTTGGCCTGATTGATAATCGTGTCAATAACCAGCGCGGTTTTGCCGGTCTGCCGGTCGCCGATAATCAGCTCTCTCTGGCCGCGGCCTATGGGAATCATTGAATCAATCGCTTTAACGCCGGTCTGCAGCGGATAATTCACCTGTTCGCGGGCGACTATTCCCGGCGCCGGTTTTTCTATGGGGCTAAAGGTTTTTGCCTCAATCGCTCCTTTGTCATCAAGCTGATTGCCCAAAGGGTCAACCACCCTTCCCAACAGCGCCTCGCCGACCGGAACTTGCAAAATTTTCCCGGTTGTCCTGACCAAATCGCCTTCTTTAATATGCGAAGTATCGCCCAAAACAATCGCGCCGACCAAGTCCTCTTCAAGATTAAGCGCTACGCCGTAGATTGAGTCCGCTCCTGCGGAATTATTTCCGGCAAATTCAACCATTTCTCCTGCCATAACTTTGTCCAAGCCCTGAATTTGGCTTACGCCGTCGCCAACCTTTACCACGCGGCCGATATTTTGAAATTTGGTTTCTTCCTTTATCCCTTTTATTTTTTCTTTTAAACTTTCGATTATGTAATCGCTGTTCATAAAATTCAACTTAACAATTTAGCAAATTAACATTTCAACTAAGCAATTAAGCAACTTAACAAATTAGTTCTTGTTGAAATAGTATCAAAACTCGTTCTGTCATTGCGAGGAGACCAGCAGGGCGACGCGGCAATCTCGTTAGTCACAAACAAAAATAAAGATTGCTTCGCCCGTCTGCTGACGGGACTCGCAATGACAAAATAGACTATTTCAACAGAA
>JAHIHE010000134.1 GCA_018899995.1 Patescibacteria group bacterium
AATGAGTTGGGAACAAAAAAATTAATAGAAAAAGGACGCATAGTTAGTAGGGGAAATAGTATTTCTTATCTATCTTATTTCAGTGAATTTCCGGTTTCTCGTCTTACAAATCTTTGGTCTGATACTGCTCCGCAGTCAGATAAAGTTTATGTTGTTCAGACAGCTGAAGAAGTTTCAAAGCGTTGTATTTTAATGACTACTGATCCGGGTGATTTGGTTTTAGACCCGACTTGCGGCTCTGGCACAACGGCTTTTGTCGCCGAGCAATGGGGTAGGCGCTGGATTACGATTGATACCTCTCGCGTTTCTTTGGCTCTGGCGCGCACGCGATTGATGACGGCAAAATTTTCATGCTATAAACTTAAAGATAGGCATAGCGTTTCAGCTGGATTTGAATATAAAACCGTGCCGCATGTGACTTTAAAATCTCTTGCCAATGACGAGCCGGCGGAGCAAGAAGTTTTATATGATCAGCCGTTTGAAAATAAAGATATTGTTCGCGTGTCCGGTCCCTTCACGGTTGAATCTCTTTCGCCGCATCGAGTTTCCGACGCGCAAGAAATGCTTTCTTCCGAACGATTTGCGGAAACAGTTGTCAGTAATCTTTTGAAATCCGGCGTGCAAACCGGTGAAAAAGGCGCGCGGGTGGAATTTGTGAATTTAGATATTTTGCCGAGCGGCCCGGAAGTGCAGGCAATAGGAGAATACAAAACTAATGATGGATTGAAAAAAGTCGCGGTTTCTATTGGCCCGGAATTTGGCAGTATTGACGATGATTTTGTCCGCGATGCTTCCGCTGTCGCCAAGAAATTTGCCGATCTTCTCGTGGTTGCCGCTACATCTTTTGAAGCATCGGCGTTTTCCGAGCCGACACAAGTCAATGGTTTACAAGTAATGAAAGTAAAAATTAACCCTGATTTATCTATGGGGGATTTGCTTAAAAAAACTAGTTCCGGCAATTTATTTATCGCCTTTGGCGAGCCGGAAGTGAAAGTTAAAGAAACAAAAGACAGCGTGACGGTGGAAATTGTCGGCGTGGATATTTATGATCCGGTAAAAAGTGAAATTCGTTCTAGCGGATCCGGCGATCCGGAACATGAAATCGCTGCGTGGTTTATTGATACCAATTACAATAAAGAAGCGTTTTTTGTAACTCATGCCTACTTCTTGGGCGCTAATAAGCCGTACGAGAAACTAAAAAAAGCGCTGAAAGCCGACATTGACGAGACGGCATGGGAAGAATTATATTCTACGATTTCCCGTCCGTTTGCAAAACCAAAAACCGGCAAAATAGCCGTGAAAGTTATCAATCACTATGGCGACGAAGTAATGAAGATTATTGAAATTAAATAGGCAGTGTGCCGACATTAAATAAATTATAATTTATGAATGCTCAAGATTTCTATAATTTAAAAGTAAAAAAAGCCAAAAATTTTGGTTTTCCTGATCCGATTTTTATTAATGCGGAAAAGTTATCGGATAGAACGAGGGTTATTTATTTAGTAGAAATACAAGCAACTCATATTTATAATAGTAAGACTCAAAAGACACATCACTATGCTTTAAAATTTTCAAAGTTTAAAAAGATAAAACAGGAGCCATTTTGGGAAGAAGAAAATCTTATTAGTAATTCAGGATTCACAATTTCTGATCGTCCATCAATAGAAAAACTGGCCGCATATATCAAAGCAAACGAGGCACTATTAGACATAGATATTTTATCAAAGGATTATACTTCAGCTATTTTGACAAACGATAAAGTGATAATTGATTTAGTTAGGCAAATTTTGCAATCTGAAAAAAACAAAGAAGCAATTTATCAACTTTTAAAAGAGCAGTACCCGGAGTTAGATAAAAAAATATTAACTTTTAAGTTAGTACAGGCAAGAAAAATAGCGCTTGGGGAATTTAAAAATTCGCTTGCCGACTTGCAGAAAAAAGAACGAGACTATTGGCAACCGTTTCTAGAAAAAAACCGCTGGATGTTTGGCTTATCTTATTTTGTCTTACTCGATGAAAGCAGGATTGATTTATGGGATACGGCAGACTATCTTTTTGAGTCCGAGGATGGTTTTATAGATATTGCTGAGATTAAACATCCGCATATTGATTTTTGGCAAAAAGATTCTGCCGGAAATTATAAAAAATATAGGAATTTTCTTCAACATAGCGAAGAATTAAAAGGCACTATTGTTCAGGCCACAAATTATATTTTTCAAGTTGAAAAAAAATTTTCTGATCCAGATTGGTGCAGAAAAAATAAATGCGAAACACCCGTAAAACCAAAATGTACTGTAATTTTAGGTAGATCGGATGGTTGGAAAATAGAGGAAAAAACGGCTTTTCGATTATTGAATGATAGTTTGCATGGTATTGAAGTTATTACTTTTGATCATTTATATAATCGAGCATCGAAAGTGCTGGCTAATCTTGAAAAAGAAGTCTAATAAAAAATCCATATTTATTTGCCTTTTTGTAGCAAAATTGTTATACTTAAATTATAAATAATCTCCTATGACTAAAAAAATAAGTCAAAAAAGTATAA
>JAHIHE010000135.1 GCA_018899995.1 Patescibacteria group bacterium
GAGTTGGCATAAAGAAATTCATTATGAGTATAGTGTCGAGTTTTGGTATAATAAAGAAGGTGTTGAGGTGAGTAGAGATATAGGGTTATCAAAAAATATGAATAATAAATGGAAAATTGATACTATTAATATTTATTATTTAGCTTTTTAGTATGAGTTTCTTGGAAAAAAGAAAAAAACTTTTAACTTTTGTTGGAATTATTGCGGTTGTTTTATTTTTCGGAAAATTTATTTTTGCTTATGACGAAACCATAGTTCATCCTTCTTTAACTCAAGAAATGGGAAAACTTTATAACCTTAATTATGGCGATAAACTGACTGACGAAGAAATTGGCTGGATAAAGCAGGGAAGCGTTGATGAGGATAAAATTTTTGGCGGAATAAAACAAATTCGTTCCAGTAATCATTTTTACAATCCATCTGGTATTACAGAATGGAAAGATTATAATCTTGATTCAAAAATTCCAGCGTATTTTTCAAGCGGTATAGGAATCGGTTCTAAAAAATGGGCGCACGATTCAGTTGAGCAATCATATTATGTCGGCGGCGACCATACTTGGGAACGGGCGATTTATGATTATGTTAACGGTGACAAGGAACATGCTTATGAATCTCTCGGACATATTTTACATTTAATTGAAGATGCCACTGTGCCGGCGCATGTCAGAAACGATTTTCATTTATCGCCAAAAGAATTGGAAGCGTATAAAAACTGGCTGGTAATTAGAAATTTTGTTGATTATGAGCCGTATGAAACATGGACTGGAAATCAGGCAAAATCAGGCGGCCTTAAATTTAATTTTGCGGATAAATTATTTCAAGAAAACAAGAAACCGATTATTTTTAATAATCTGGATACTTATTTTGATAATGTGGCGAACTATACTAATACCAAATTTTTCAGCAAAGACACGATTTATGCTTATTCAGAACCAAATAATAATGCGGTTGAGGGTAGTGAAAAATTAAGCAATGGAGATATTGTAAGTTATGTTTACGGAGTAGGCGAAGATGGAAAAAAAGTTAAACTAGCGAAAATTTTTGATGACAAAAATACTAAACAAAAAGTTTATGATGTTTCCGATAAGACCCCCGAAATTCACGCCGACTACTGGTCCCGCCTTGCCCCAAAATCCATTCAAGCTGGCGCCGGCATAATCAAACTTTTTAAAGACGAAGTAAAAAAAGCCAAGGATAATCCGGCGGCAATTCAAAAACCGGATACTTACGCGACCTATTATTTTATTAAACCGGCTATTCAAACCGCGACTGCCGTGAATTCAGCAATTGTCGCGACTGCGAGCAATGTTGTTTCCGGACTAAACCAAATAAAAAATAAAATTTCTTATTCTCTTACCTCGTCTGCCAATTCCAAGGCGCTGGTTTTTGATTTTTCGGTGCCGCCGCCGGCCGGCGCGATAACGATTGAGGAGCTAATCAGAAGCGCGCAATTGGCCGGTGACACAGCCCATGCAAAAATTTTGCAAGAGCCGATTTACAGCGCCGCGCTTGTTTCGCAATCAGAGCCGGAAATAATTGTTGAACCGAACAAAGAAATCAATTTAAGCGCCCAATTTAAAAACACGGGAACCTCGGTTTGGCTGCGGGACAAAGTTTATTTAAATGTCTATCTTAAAAACGATGTCGCAAACCAATTTTATCATTCGTCTTGGCTAACCTCTATTCGCCCCGCCAAATTAACCGAGCCGCAAGTTAATTTTGGCTCCTTTGGAAATTTTAATTTTTTAGTAGAATCGCCGCCAGTTGCCGGCGATTATTTTTTTAAAGTTCGGCCGGTTTGGCAGGATGACACTGGTAATTTTAATTGGCTGGGAGACGGCGTTGCTTCTTGGAAAATTAAAGTAACGCGCGGCGAAGAACCGATGACAGAACCAAAAAATATTTCTACGGAAAATATTGCCGATGCTTTGCAAGAAAAAAAGCAGCCAACGGAGATTAAAAACGCGGAGCAAGAAAAACAGACTCGGGATAATGATACGGCAAAGAAAGAAAACGATACGGCGAACAAAGAAGTTGAAATCGCGAAAGATAACGCCAGAGCGGAGGGTGAAGCAAAAGATCAGAGAGCAAAAGATACTGAAAAAGAAAATCAAAAAGAAGCTTCTGGCGCGACAGAGGAAAATCAAGGCAATGCTGATAATTTACAAAACCCCGACAGCGTCAGCGTTTCAACGACTAATGGCCAGCCTGCTCCGCGCCGGCGCTGGAGAGACATTTATCCGCCGGAAACATCTATTATTATCAATCCTTCTCTTTTAACCAATCAAAATACGGCTGTTTTTAAATTTTCTTCAAGCGAAGTTGATCCTAATTTTTACTGCCGCCTTGATAATGAGAGTTTTGTGCTTTGTAAAGAAAACACTGTTTATGAAAATCTGGCCGATGGAGAGTATAAATTGGAAGTTATAGCAGATGATAGATTTGGAAATAAAGATGAAACTCCTGCGGAATTTTCCTGGACAATTGATACTATTGCGCCGGCAAAAATTACTGATTTTGCCGCTGTCGCGGGAGATACCAGAGGTAAAATCAAGCTTTCTTGGACAAAGCCCGAAGAAAATGTTTCTTACGAAATCCGCTATGCGGAAGGAAAAAAGATTATTGAAACCGG
Organism: Patescibacteria group bacterium; assembly: GCA_018899995.1. Taxonomy (GTDB): domain Bacteria; phylum Patescibacteriota; class Minisyncoccia; order JAHIHE01; family JAHIHE01; genus JAHIHE01. The sequence goes on from JAHIHE010000135.1 coordinate 2,633, forward strand.
AGCTGCCGGCAGTCAAATAAACTGGCAAGACGCGGGCCAAATTTCAGAAGCAGTTGACAATAACGCGGAGCAAATTGAAGTAGGGAGCGCGACTGCTTTATCCTCTGGCCAAACATACTATTTTGCTATTAAGTCCAAAGATGAATTAAACAATGTTTCCGAGATTTCAAACTCGGCGTCCGCAAGAGTTGACGCCAAGGCGAACCATATTGTAATTTCGGAAATACAAGTTAGGGGCATCACGGAAGACGATGAATTTATAGAATTATATAATCCAACTGATTCATCTGTGGATATTTCCAGCTGGTCAATTCAATATAGGGGAGGCGCAGCCGTCAATTACGAAAAGAAAAATTTTGAAGCAA
>JAHIHE010000136.1 GCA_018899995.1 Patescibacteria group bacterium
ATCCTTTTCTCCATATACAACCAGCATTGGTTTAGTAATGGACTTGAAATAGCGGAAAAGGGGCTTACGGGATAATTTTACTTTTTTAATTACCTCATAAAAGGGAAATACATTATAATCTCCGTCAGGATTTGCAATATCATAAAAACCTGTATAAGAAAATATAAAGTCATAAGGCAGTAATTCGAGCATAATTTCTTTTCCACGGCCTGTTTTTATTTTTTCTCTTGCTCTGGATAATAGTTTTCTAAATTTGACTTTACCAAGCAGATTGTAATAAAATCCGGCGTCATCCCCGCTTGAAAGCAAAACATATTTTGCAACCTTATTTTTTGGTTTATAAAAATTGTACACGCATATCTTATTGGCTCCGGTAGAAGCCCCAATAAGATAAAACTTTTTATAACCCAGCTTTTGAAGAAAACTAATGGCACCATCAATATCTTCTACACACTCCTTAATTTTCTCGTACGCCATGCCAAATTGTTTTCGCTCTATCTTACCATGCTTCTTTACATTGAGTTTTTTAATTAAATGGGCGCCGCGATTATTGAAAAATAAGATTGAAATTTTACAACCATTAAGAATATTAGCTAATGCTCGATTTTTAATTTCGTCATAAAAAACAGACGAACTGCCGTTGCCATGCAAATAAATAGTTATCTCGTCAGATTTTTTTGCATTATACAACAGTCCGGGAAGCGTAAGCCCGTCTCTTGTGGTGAATTCAATAAACTTAGAGTTTGACATAACAATAATTTTTTTATTTCTTGAAATTTTAAGCTTATTTTATTTTAGTATGGTAATACATATTACCATACTGTTTAAAAAATCTATTTTTCAACCAGCGAATCCTTTAGCAATTTACTCTGCCATTCAAACGCTTCGCGGGCGGTGATTCTTAGTTTTTTCATCAGGACTATTTCCTGCGTCATCAAACGCAATAAATGCAAATGCAGCAAGTCGCTTTTTTTGTACAAATCGCGATAAATTGGATGATCTTGGTTGATATAAATCGCGTTGCCCTCGCTCAATACTTCCGGACCATATTCGCCCAAGCTCACAATGCCGCAGGAAATCCCCAATTTTTTTATTCTGATTTTTTTCATTACGAGCGGCTTCGCCTCAACTTTTGTCTCTTCTTTTTCACTTTCAATGTCTTCTTTGGTTTTATCTTCGGTATTATTTTTACTGCCATCGCTTGATTTTTCATTCTTAATATCTCGTTCTTCCTGTTCGGAATTTTCATCTTTCTGCGTCAAAGACTTTGCGGAAAAATCAGCGCTTGCCGCCATCGCCTTTTTTCTTCCCTCTTCTTTTAGGCGAGTAACTGCTCTTCCCTGCGGAACAAAATCAGGGTTAAGTAGGAGCGCTTCTCTGATATCTTTCATTGTTTCCTGCAATTCTTTCGTGATTTTTTTGATATTTTTGACATCGCTCTGGTTTCTGATGTCTTTGAGCACTTTATCCAGCTCCGCCTGCATCAGCTGATGGAATAATTTGTATTCCGGACTATCGGTGATAAAATCGCTCCGCGAAGAAATCAGCGGCAGAAAATCAGCGTTAACGCTTCCGGTAATTCTTGAGGTTCCCTGTTGATGTTTTTTCTCAAGCCCGAATAATTCCCGTTTTATAAAAACCTGCTTCACTCGGCATTCCGCTCCCGGCTCATCAATGTCTCTGGCGCTTAAAGCAACTATGATCTCTCCCTCAATTTTTCCGAACATTGTTTTTATTTTAATCGGAATAACTTTGCCAGCCACCGTTTTAGCGGTTATTTTTTTGTTATTCAGAAAAATACTGAATTTTCTGGCGCGCAATGGCACGGACTGTTTCAGATATTTTTCCACCTCGCCCACGCTAATTTTCTTTTTTAATTTATTCAAAATTATTTTCGTGCCTTCTTTGTCCAGCGGAGACGCTTTTTCCCTTTCAATCGGCAATTCCCAGTTGTCCGATTTTTTCCAATCAGCGCTGTCAAAAATTATCGTGCATTTATTTTTACCTTTGACGCTTTGCACAATAAATTGCTCTGCCAAAGACAAGGCGGAAAATTTTCCAATTCCAAACTGCCCAATTTGTTTTCTTCCAAATCGCGGAGAAACATTTCTCATTCTCTTTATCTTCCGAGCCGATCGTAAAAAATTGCGCCAATCCTTTCTCGCTCATTCCGCTTCCATTGTCTTCCACCGTGATTTTATCATCCTCAATCATCACAAAAACATCCGTTGCATCCGCGTCACAAGCGTTATTAACGAGTTCCCTGATAAACTCCACGCTCTCCCGATACATTTTCTCCCCCAAAGTAAAAAGATGGCTTTTGTCCACCGTGATTTGAATTTTTGAATACTTATTGAACATAGTCAGTTTTTAAAAATAATTTTCTTAGTTTTATTTTTTTAATCTTATCGGTATATTCAATCATTTTATTTTTATTACCAGACGATCTTAAATCATTCGCCCATTCGCGCGAATGAGGGACATAAGAAATCGCGTTTATAATTTTCCTTTATCCTAAGCCATTATATCAACCTCCAGTATGGTAATACATATTACCATACTGTTTAAACTTGGTTGTTCCTGTGGTGAAAATAAATCCTGCAATTAAGTTTATTCTTTTTACAAAATTCGTTTATGTTATTTTCTTCAACATTCCAATAATTACTATCTTTTGAATAAATTCTTTTGTATTTCTCAATAAATTCAGGTTAGAGCATTTATTTTTTACTATTAAATTTATTGAAAAATATTTCTTTTCCGCCCCGATAGAATCTTTGAGAGAGCAAAAAAGTCTTTTGTCAATACTATGATAATTCATATTACTTAGTGAAGTGACTTAGAGTCTAATTTCTTTTTCCAACCAAGGGATATGCTCGTTTTTTCTTTTCCAGAAAAGATCTTCCCAAATGTAATGGACTGCCAATTGTTTGTATTTTCCAAATTTTTCAAAATGTTTCAAAAGTTTTTCAACCGGGACTGGATTTTCAGGGTTTTTATTAAAAAATAGTTTAGAATATATTTTCTGCTCCCACGGTGAAATGTGATTGAAAAAATCCCAGTGGTGAAAAACATCAAAAAGGATATACCAAACCGTAGCGGGTCCAACTCCATAAAGTTCAAGCAGTTCTTTCATTTGGATTTCTCTATCTTTCTTTCTTAAATCAAATTCGTTAATTATCCCTTTGGCAAATTGTTCGTCTATTCTCTTGATTGATTTTGCCCGATAGCCGACTTTCAGCGCGCGCAAATCTTCTTCGCTTATTTTCTGGAGCCCGCCCTCGCTCCAAAAACACCGGAGTTTTTTGCCGTCAAATTCAAGCAAAGTTCCGAAATTTTCAAGGAGCGCTTGGAACATTTGCACGGTTCTTTTGACTGTGGCATTCTGAAGCACGATCCCGATAATTATGTACTCATATAAAGAGCCATGATGTCCCGGCCTCATGCCTTTTAGTCTTTTGATAGACGGAGCCAGTATCTTATCATTTCCAAAAACGCGGTAAAATTCTTTCAAATTGAAATCCAAATTATATTTGTATTTGATCTCTTCTGTTAAAGTTTTAACAAGATTCTCTGATAAATTCTTCTGGGAATAAATTTTTATTTCAATTAGAGGATTATTAGTTGTTCCTTTGTTTATAAATTTCAATCCTAACGAAGCTTTTCTCCACCTCCAAGTCTGCCAGCGAATACTGGGTTCCCAATAATTATCAGGAGAAGGAAAATGTCCCGGCTTATGAAATGTCGTATCAAAGGCGAATGGCGCTGTCGGTTTAATCTTAACTGTTTTTTGAAGTTTTAATTTGATTGATTTTTTCACAAGTTGCTTTCATGCCGGCAGTATGGTAATACATATTACCATACTGAAACATTATTATAATCTTGAAATTAATAAACTGTTTTCTCGTCAATTGAAAAATATTTATTTTCCGCGTCTATTGTCGCTTTGCAGCCAATCGGAAAAATATAATTTTCCACGCAATGGCCGAGTTCGCCGATTTCTAAAATCGGGAATGAATAATCTTTTGCAACCTCTAAAAATACTTCGCCCGCTTTCCTGTCTTGACTTTTGTCTTCCATGTGTGAACCATAAAAATGACCTAAAATCACGCCGTTTATCTTGTCAAAAATTCCGGCTTGCCTGAAATGAGTAAAAGCTTGGTCTATCGCGGCAATATTATACATATACGATTCAAGGAACAAAATTGCGCCTCTGTAATCCGGTTTAAAAGCTGTGTTTTCAAGATTAACAAGGCAAGTTATATTTCCACCGATGAGTTTTCCTTTGGTCTTACCTTTGCGCACGCATTGCCAACCCTCATATTTTTCATTTTCATTTAGTTTATCCAAACCCTTCCAGTCCGAATTCGGTTGTAGTTTTCCAACATTTCCCTCAAGCCAAGTCTTGATCAAATTTTCTTTGATTATCGCTGACATCGGTTCGCCAAAAGTGAAAATTAGATCAGGACCATGATAGGTTATCAAACCGGTTTTTGAAAATATCGGATTTAAGAGTGTCGTCCCGTCGCTAATCCCGGAAAATATTTTGGGATTATTCTTGATCAAATCAAAATCCAAACCGTCCAAAAGATTATTCGCGGTTGAACCGCCAATAGACATTATCACCGCTTTTACGCTTTTGTCGGCGAACGCTTCGTGAATATCGCGTAGCCGCTCTTCCGCAGTTCCACTTGAATAATAATATCTTCCCAAAGCATTCTTTCCGGTTTTTACTTTTAACCCCAAACTTTCCAGAAATTTTACGCCGTTATTAAATTGTCCTTTCAATTCTTTGGGCACTCCGCCTGACGGCGACACAATCATTACAGTATCGCCTTTTTGCAGTCTTTTTGGTTTAATGATTTGCATAAAATTTTATGAATCGCGTATAATTTATTAAAAATAATGCGACACTATGATAATTCATATTATCATAGTGTTTTAAAAATTAAAATTTTTCGTAAGTCAATAGGCCTATCAAAGGAAAAATATTAATTCATATCCCCGAGCATCTTATCAAATTCTCCTTTTTCAATCGCCTCACTCATCTGGGGCAAAACCTGTTTCACTAATTGCTTTTTTTGCCAATCGCTCATGCCTTTCCAGTGCTTAACCATCATTTCCATCTGCGGATTGGCGGGCAAATTTTCCTTTCCCGAGGCCATTTTATCCAGAGTTTTCAAAATAAAATCTTCTTTCTGCTCATCGCTCATTTTTTTGAAAGCGGATTTGAAAAGCGACATTGTTATTTTATTTTTGCCCAAAAAATCAAAGAAACCCATAGTAATTCCTTTCTTTTTTAATTTATATAAATTTATTAAAAAATATTAATGATTAAAAAATTTAAAACAAATTATTTCAAATCCAAATTACAAAATCCAAATGTCAATTCAATGTCAAATTCTTAAAATAACCAAACATCAAGAAACAAACACCAAGCAATAATCAATAATCAAATCTCAATAATCAAACATTGGGTATTGGTTATTCGGTAATTGGAATTTGTTTGGTTATTGCATCTTGGTTATTGGCAATTATTTTACTTTGTCATTTG
>JAHIHE010000137.1 GCA_018899995.1 Patescibacteria group bacterium
ACGGGTTCATCCCGTGGCGGACTTCTAACGGGGTCAATCCCCATTTTCTTTGTCCCGCGCCGCCTCCCGATAATTGCAATATTCGCAGCCGCTCGCCGGCTTCGGAAATTTCTCGGAATTCAGGCATTTGTGCGCTTTTATTATTGCTTCCTCAACCCATTGGTCGCTGCCCGTATAGCTGATAATTTCAATGTCAAATTCCAGTTTGGCGTCAAAGGCGCGCCGATCTTTTTTGCCGTTGGCGTAGACAAAGTATCCGGTGTCGGAAACCTTAAATCCGTTCTGCCTCAAAAGCCACTGGTAAATTTCCATTTGTCGCTTATAGCTCTGCCTGTACTCGTTTTCAAGAGTTATTTTCGCGCTTGTGCTCGTGGCTTTGTAATCCACCACCAGCAATTCTCCGTTGTCGCGAACCCAGACATCATCCACGGCGCCGGTAACCAAAAAATTTGTGGGGCTATGCAGATATTGCACGCCTTTGAAATTTTCCCGCCATTCGTTGATTTTTTCGTGGGAAAAAGGTATGGCATTAATTTTATAATGCTCCATCAGGGGATGGGCTTGTTTTTTTATCCTATGAATATCAAATTCTTTTTTCAGCAATGCGTCAACCGCGGAGTTAAGGGTAAAAGGCATCCCCCCCGGCTGACTGATTCCAAGCCGCCGGTCCAGATAAAAACAGCATGGACAGCTCAAAAAAAGCTCTAATTTGCTCCGCGAGAGCTTAAATATTTCTTTTGATTTTGGGTCGTAAAGATTTCTTGAGCGAACCTTTGGCATACCCCGTTAGAAGTCCTTTAACTGTAAAAAATTTCTTAAAATTTTTTACAGTTGCTAATAGGAACTTTGTGCATAATATCTAATATAATTTATATCAATTTGGTTCGTACCCCGTATGCAGACTTCTAACGGGGCATGGTTCGGTTTATTGTTATTCGTGTCTTTTTTTATTATATCCTTGTTTTTAATTTTTGTCTAAAAGTAAAGATACCTCTCTTTTTTGTTTTGCCAGCCCGCTTGAATAATCGCTTATTCTCCCATTCGCGCTTGCCCCGTAGCATCCGCATACTTGCGGATTGGTTCGGGGCGAATTAGAGAAGGCGCAAAGTAAAAATCTATCTAATTTATTTCAGTTCTTCGCGGCGGTATTTTTTTCAAATCGCGCAAAAAAATCCGAGCCGTTATTGGCCCGATTCCTTTAAATTCCAATATTTTTTTATTCAGCTCGTTCTCGTTTTTGGATTCGGCTAAAAGTTTGCCGATAGAACCGTATTTTTCTTTGAGCCGGCGACAGATTTCCAAAAGTTTCGTCGTTGTGGAAAAATCATACCGCACATAATGCCCTTTGTCCAAGATTTTTACCAATTTGCCCCAGCCGGCTTTCAGGATTTTTTCCGGAGTCAGAAGCCCGGCTTCTTGGAATTCAAAATATGTTCTTCTGGCGACTTCCTGCCGAATCGGTTTTCCGAACAAGAGGCAGGCCAAAAACCATTTGAAAATTTCGCTCTCCTTGCCGGAGCTAACATCAATACTGAAGTCGGTTGAATATATTTTCTTTCGTCGCATAAAATTGGCGGTGTATATTTGAAAAAATCTTTACCCTGTTAAATAATTTGCTTTGCAAATTAAAATCAGAGATTTTATTTAACAGGGTGAACCCCGTAGTCAGCTTTGCTGTACTGCTGGGGCGAACTGATTTTGCGATTGAATCCGCGAGCTGGTAGAGTAGACGAAAAGCGGAAGCGAAAAGTTTACCCCGTAGTTGACGAAGTCATACTTCGCGGCTTATTACGACAAGCGCCAGCCATGCCTTGCGTTATTTGTGCGCGATGCGATTGGGTAGTTTTGTGATAAGAGAAAAAAACAACGTTAGCTCAAAACCAGAAACTAAAAATCCATTACTGAATTTTTATGCTATCGCATAAAAATTCAGTCGGAGTTTTTTAAATCATTAAAAAATTAACGATGGATTATTAAACGACAAATTCTTAACTTAAAATTTATGCTATGGTTCAATTGATGCTCACCATAAATAGCAATAAAATTCAGTCGAAGGTAAAAAAAGAAATACGAGCAGAGACGATCCCCGCTTTACCGCCCATTACGACAAACACCGGCCGGAACTCACCATATTTGTGCGCAATGCGATTGGGTGGAGTGGGCCGGATGCGGAAGCGAAAAGTTTACCCCGCAGTTAACGCGAAGCCCCGTTAGAAAGTTACTATTGTTGCTTTTTCTAAAATTGTAAATAATTGTAGTTTGCGAAACAAGCTTTCTGACGGGGCGAAGCGTTATACTTCAGGGGACGATTTCCCGTCTTCGCCGGGGCTTCGGCGGACAAGCAAGTTTTTCCGCTTGCTAAAAATAAAAATATAAAGAATCTCAAGTAGCGCCAGCGTATTAATTACTAAAAGCGCAATAAACCACCACTTGTCATTAAGACGAGCAGCTTTCCAAAGAGCTACGCCTTTCCATGGCAAAGTCCAAGCAACTGATAGTATGATGGGCCATGAATTTTGTATCAGAAATTGTTCCATAATTATGTGTTTGTTAATTTTGTTTAAACTTTCTCTATTCGCCCTTTGAAATTATATCAAAATTCACTCTTTGGCGGCAAATTTTTGCGAATTATATTTTAATCTTATAATCCTTACTGCCTCGTCCTGTGGTTTTTATTGAAACAAAATTATCGTTTAAACTCACAAGCGTAAATGCGTTTGCGGGAGGGCCTTCGATTTTGCCTGAAGTATTTTCAACCAATGATTGAACAGTTATATAATGGATACCATTTACTACCACCCTTTTATTCCAATGAAGATGTCCGTTAAAAACCAGCTTAACGTTTTTACCAGCAATAGTGTTCAAAAATTGACTATGGTTTTTGATAAAAGTTAAATCCGGTCTTCCGCTAAACCAAAAATTTCCGCGAGTATTTACTGGAACCAGTGAGTGGTGCGAAAAAATGATTATTTTTTTATCCGTGTTTACTTTTTTCTTCAGCCACTTAAGTTGTGAAAAATCAAGTTTAATTTCTTTTGAGGGATAAAAACGCTTTGTAAATAAAAAAATAAAACGGAAATTCTTGCAATCTACGTTAAAATACAATTTCTTGTATTTAAGAGCTTCCTTCAAATATTTAATGCTCAAATATTTTAATTCGTGGTTGCCGACAAGGTGATATACGGGGCAATTCAATTTCGATAATATCGCAAGTCCCTTTTTATAATTTTTCTTGTCCACCGATAGATTGATCTCCTCGACCATATCGCCTCCCTGAACTACAAAGTCGGGCATGAAAGAATTATTCATTTTTTGAACGAAATTTCTTAGCAACTTTTCGGCGTGTGGGGTCGCCTTGCGATATATGCCTTTGTGCGGGCGATAGTCCCCGATATGGATGTCATTAATAATTGCAAATTTCATAATTTTATTTCACTAAATCATCAATTGAAACGCCCAACGCTTTGGCGATTTTGGTTAATGTTTCTATCGCGATTCAATGAAAATTAAAAATAACTTAAAGGGATAAATTTAACTTTTGTGTTTTTTATTTTTTCTTCTCCCAAATAATCTTTAGTTAAAATAATGCCGGTTTTTGGTTTGAGTTTGTCAATAAAACTGTAAAAACTTTTCCCGATAATTTTTTTGGAAACGTATTTTGCTTCTATTGGATAAACGTTTCGCTGTTTTTCAATGACAAAATCAACCTCTGCTTTGCTTTTAGTGCGCCAGTATTTTAAACCGGAAGCCATGCCCAAATTCTGCAATAAATTGTAAGCATAATTCTCCATTACCGCTCCCGAATCGTTTCTTGCTTGAAGCGGCCGAAAATCGTCTATTAAAAAATTTCTTATGCCTAAATCCATAAAATAACTTTTAGGATTCTTGGTTAATTCGGTGCGTTTGTTGGTAAAATACGGCCGGATAAGTTTCACAATAAAAGTTTTTTCCAAAATATTCAGATGCTTGAGCGTTTCCTTGTAAGAAAGTCCCGAGGCGTTTGATAATTCTTCATATTTAACCATATTGCCAATTTGCAAAGCCAAAAATTTGCTTAATTTGATTAACTCATCTTCGGTCGCTAAATTTAATAATCCCTTTATGTCTTTAAGAAGATAATTTTCCACAATGCCGGCTAATGTTTTTTTCTTTTCTTGCTCGGTGGCTGACAACGCCACAGCCGGATAACCGCCGTAGACAATGTACTTTTCCAGATTATCAGCCAATCTTTTGTTTATTTGCTTTCCAAAACCGCTTTTAATGTCAAAATTAAAAAAAGAATCGGCGTTAACGCGGCGCTCTAATAACCGATGCAGCTCTTTATCTTGAAAAGATAAAAACTCCCTGAAAGAAAAAGGCAATAATTGAAAATCCAGCAGGCGGCCAACCATATACTTGCCGGTTTGAAAAGTGAGCTCAAGCGATGACGAACCGGAAATAATAAATTTCACTTTTGCGGTATCGTAAAGATATTTTAGTTTTTGCCCGCCATCTTTGGCATACTGAAATTCATCAATAATTACATACTGATATTCGCTTATCAAGTCTTTGAAATCTTCAATGCTATTTTGGAACAATTCTAAATCTCCCCTTTTTTCAAAAGTGATGAACTTTACTTTTTTCTTTTGCCTTTCAAGTTCGCTGGCTATAAACTTAATAAAAGTGGTCTTGCCCGCCTGCCTTGGCCCAATGATTGACAGCGCTTCTTTTCTTTTGATAAAAGGCGCTATCTTCTTTTTTAATTCTCTGTGAATATACACCCCGTTAGATATTTTTTGTTTTTTTTGTAATTTCATTTTTATTATCTACCCCGTCTATCATCTGTAAAGAAAATTTTACACGGATATCTAACGGGGTACATAAATTTTAGCAGGGTTGATTATTGCTTATAATAATTTTAGCAGGGTTGATAAAATTGTCAATTTTCAACAGAAACGCCCGACGCTTTGGCGATTTTCGCCATAGTTTGAATGCTAAAATTCCTTTATCGCTGTTATTCAAGCTTATTTAATACTATCAAATTTTCAGTTTTTACTCAAATAAACCACTTTTATTATATTAACCCTCTTTGTTCTTGCAAATTGAAGCAATTAATGATATATTTTATTGGTAATTTACCTATAACTCTGATTGTTATGGGTTATTAGTTATCAGTTATTTTGGAGAGGTGGCCGAGAGGCTGAAGGCGGCAGGTTGCTAACCTGTTATAGGGTGTTAAAACCTTATCGAGGGTTCGAATCCCTCCCTCTCCGCCAATTGGGAAATGTCTTTGTTGGCTCGCCCGCGGAGTTTATCCGCCCGCTTGGCGGAAGGGCTCGCCAGCCGATTTTAAGCGCAAATTGGAATTTTTTATCTTTGCCCCGCTACTGCGGGGCTGGCCAAAAGCGGGCTTTTCTTCATTTTGATTTTTCCTTTTTAATGTTTTCGTTTGTAATCTCTATTGCTTTTCCGTTAATCAAAGCTACCG
>JAHIHE010000143.1 GCA_018899995.1 Patescibacteria group bacterium
ATTGTGGTTTTTGAAAATGGTATTTGGTATTACAATGATTCAGAAAACTATGATTACTCTCCAAGCAGATTAAATAAAGATTGGAAGAAATTTGAAGATCTGCTCTAATCAACTAAATTAAACGATATTCTCAAATCAAACAAGGAAAGACTTTATGCAAATAATAGCTTTAATTAATCAAAAAGGCGGAGTTGGCAAGACAACTTGCGCAGTTAACATAGGAGCGGGCTTAAATAAGCTTAGGAAGCGCGTCTTGCTAATAGATTTAGATCCGCAAGCACATTTAACCTACAGCTTGGGCATACCTGCTCACGAGCTTAATAATACAGTTTATGAGCTTTTAAAAGGAACCGTAACTTTAAAGGAAACAATCATCGAAAGAAATGGTCTTAGCCTGGTCCCCTCTTCTCTCAATTTGTCCGGAGCCGAGATAGAATTTTCAGGAGTAGCCGGCAGGGAATTTTTACTCAAAGAAACCGCAGAAGGATTAAAAAAATTCGATTATGTTTTTATTGACTGCCCTCCCAGCTTGGGCCTTTTAACTTTAAATGCTCTTACCACTGCTCAAAATGTTTATATCCCTTTGCAAACAGAATTTTTAGCCTTACAGGGCATGACAAAACTTTTAGAAACTGTTGCCATAGTTAAAAAAAGATTAAATAAAGATATCGAAATTGCTGGAATTATAGCCACCAGGTTTGATTGCAGAAAAAATCTTAACCGGGAAGTTGTAGAAAAAATAAAAGAGTATTTTGGCGATAAACTATTTAATACTTTAATTAGAGATAACATATCTTTGGCCGAAGCTCCAAGTTTTGGTAAAACTATTTTTGAATATAAATCTAATAGTTATGGAGCGGAAGATTATTTAGACCTTTGCAAGGAAATTATAAAAAGAGGTTAAATAAATGGAAAAAAAAGAACGGTTAGGCAGTGATCCTTTTAAGGAATCTCCTTTGAATTGGATTCATGATACCAGGGAAGAAAAAAAAGATTCTAAAGAGTTAAAGAATCAAAAACCTAAAGCGGTTAAGCGTCAAAGCGTTTTGACGTCAAAACGGTTAAATGCTAAAGCTCTTAAGAGTCAAAGCTCTAAAACATTAAAGCAGGAAGAAGATAAAAAATTAGAAGCTAAAAGAAAGCATACTATTTATTTGTCTTCCAGCCAATCAAAGAAATTAAGGATTTATGCTGCCGAAAACAATATGCAGTTAAGTGAAATTGTTGAAAAATTAATTAGTGAAAATATTTGACGTTTTAGCGTTTTGACGTCAAAGCGTTATAGAGCTTTAGCTTTAAAGTGTCAAAACGTTTTAATGTCAAAACATCTAAACGGTAAAGTGTTTTGGCGTTAAAGCGGCAAAACGTTTTAATGCTTGCTTGTATTTTAATAGATAGGAGGGAAGGAAATGCCTTTAGAAATTAGTGGATTAAAATTATATAGTGTGGATGAGATTGCAGAAATGTTAAAAAGTACCAAGCCTACTATAAGATCTTATTTTAGAGAAGGAGTAATTAAAGGGCAAAAAATTACCGGGAAATGGTATATCACGGAAGATAATTTTAAAAAATATCTAAGTGGAGACTACCCGTTGCCGGTTAAATAATTATTAAATATTAGTTTGTCTTTTATAAAAGGAGGTAACCATGTTAAGAATAACAACATTATTGGGTAATCTCGGCTTACTAATACTTTCAATTTATGGATTAACCCAAATTATAAATGATCCCGGAGCAATATTTATGTTTGGCCTTCTTATTCCTTTATTAATTCTATCCATTTTAAATATTTACTTTGTTATAGGAACATATAAAGGTCCTGTTTCTTTATATTTAAAAAGAAAAAAACTGGAAGAAGAAATAAAAATTCAGGAAGCTGAAAACAGGTTAAAAGATCTACAATCACAAAGATCAGATTCTTTAAAAGAAAAAAATAAAAACGGAATTATTTAAATATTATCATGTTTAAAATTAAATAAAATAATAATTTTTCGCTTAAAATATACTGGACTTTGAAACAAGAAACATCGCACTTTGAAACAAGAAACATCGCACTTTGAAACAAGAAACATCGCACTTTGAAACAAGAAAATTACTTATTTTCTTTTATTTTATAAGGGTTTGCCAAAACCTTAACTCTTATAACATATAAAATAACAACAACAGGAAAAGATGTTGTTGTTATTTTTAAAAATTAAAGGAGAGAAAAAGTGAAA
>JAHIHE010000138.1 GCA_018899995.1 Patescibacteria group bacterium
CGGGCGACAAAAGATATGCCGCGGCCATAGTGTCAAATCCGCCGGCTGGCGGAGTAAACGCTAAGTGAAAACCCAAACCACTTAAAACCTTAATGCCGTTTTTAAAATTGTGGCTGATTTTTTCCAAAGCCGCGTCTTCAAAAACATCTTTCAGGGTTTTGCTGATTTCTTTTTTTTCTTCGCTGCCAAGTTCTGAAAAAATAATTTCCCGCGCTTTTTCTCCCGCGGCTATTTCTAATTTCAATAATTCATACTCGTAATTTAAAAATCTGTAATCCGCCGTGAAAGAAAATTGCCCCTGATTTTTGATATAATCGGTGAACTCTTCTATTTCTTCCCCGCTTTTTATGGTTTTAAATTCAAATTTATCGCACCTATTTGAAACCGCAGCCTCTTCCGGCTCGCCTCGCTGGATCCGCCGACTGGCGGAGAAGGCGGGCGGTTTGCCGTTGCCTGCCCCGTTATCCAGCCGCTTGATTAAGCTGAAAAATTCCAGCTCCTGAAACAGCTTTGCTAATTTTTGCCGGTCTCCGCCGGCTGGCGGATTGGCGCTCTGATTAAGATTAAATTCAATTGGCGCGTCAAGCCGGATAGAAGCCAGATATTTGCTGAAGTAAACCTGCTCTTTAAACTCTTCCAGCTTTTTGGCGATATTCGGTTTTATTTTTTCTTTTACTTTATCAAAATTTTTATAAATATTATCAATGCTTTCAAATTCTTTTAAAAGCGCGCTTGCCGTTTTTTCGCCAACACCCGGAACGCCCGGAATATTATCCGAAGGGTCTCCCCGCAGGCCTTTAAAATCAACCATCTGCTTCGGTTTGAGCCCGTATCTTTGCTCAACGGCTTTTTCGTCATAAAGCACAGTGTCGTTTATGCCTTTTTTAAAAGTAAAAACCTTCACATGGGAATTAACCAACTGTAAAGTGTCCAAGTCGCCGGTAAGGATGACTATTTCATAGTCAGCGCCTTCAAACATTTTTGGCGCCTGAAAAGCGATGGTGCCGATAATATCGTCGGCCTCAAAACCCTCTTTTTCATAAATAGGTATGCCAAAAGCCGCGATTACCTCTTTAATTTTCGGAATCTGGCTGTAAAATTCGTCCGGCGCTTTTACCCGATGCGCCTTATAGTCCGTAAATTCAATGTGCCTGAAAGTCGGCGCTGCCATATCAAAAGCGCAGACGATGTAGTCCGGCGCGAGCTCTTTCAGGATTTTCAGCAGGACTGAAGTAAAACCGTATACCGCGTTAACCACCTCGCCTTTTTTGGTGGTCAAGGGCGGCAGGGCGTGATAAGCCCGGTGCATTAAGGCATTGGTGTCAATAAGGATCAACTTCTTTTTGGAAAATTCCCCTGATTCCATAAGTGTTTATTAATTCTAAGATATTCTTTAATTTCAAAGCTCAAATTTCTAATGACAAAGTAAAATAATTACCAATAACCAAGATGCAATAACCAAACAAACTCCAATTACCGAATAACCAATACCCAATGTTTGATTATTGAGATTTGATTATTGATTATTGTTTGGTGTTTGTTTCTTGATGTTTGGTTATTTCAGAATTTTGACATTGAATTGCCTGCCCCGTTGAATCTGAAAGATTATTCGGGGACATTTGGATTTTGTCATTTGTCATTTCTTGTATTTATTATATCTTTTTTATCGTTTTTGGGCAAAAAAAACGATCTTCTTGTGTATATGCAAAAGATCGTCTTGCGAAAGATTATGATAGGATATTATTATATAACCGATAACATTTTATCATAACAGAATTTTTTAAACTGTCAAGGATTATTTGTAGGGGGTACAAATAGATATTTTTATTCCTCAAGCACAAAATTTATGACAGCGGTTTTTCCAACCTCAACCTTAACTTCCTTTGTTGACAAATCAATATATTTCTCTCCAATTTTTACAAAAGCGCCGATTTTATAATCTCCTGGCTCTAAATCAGGAATAATAAAAGTTCCAAGCTCGCATTCTCCTTTTTTAGCCACTCTTTCTTCGCAAATAGCATATCTTGGCGCTTCAAAGCCAATCTCATATACTGCGCCGTAAGATAAGGGGTTGCCTTCTTTGTCGGTAATCTTGCCGGCAATACTTCCACCTTGTTTTAAAGTTATATTAACTATTTTTGTTTCACCGACGCCAAGATTTATTTCCTTAAATTCCTTTTTTAAATTTAATTTTCGATCAGGATATATCCAAAGCTCATAAATCCCCTCTCTTAATTTGGTTCCCCCAGCGAATTTATCTATGATATAATCTCCATTTTCATCGGAAACACTACCCCCACAATCATCTCCTCTGACACTCAATTTTTCGCAAAAATCAGCTCTTACTCTTCCAACAGGATTTCCCAAAGAATCAGTGATTTTTCCTTTAATAACTGCTTCTACTAAGTATTCTCTTGCCACTAAATCTTCGTTGTAATACATTTTAAACACAGTCATCTCGGGTTTGTAAGGAATATTTTTCAAGTCATTTTTAATTTCAGAATCATCGCATATTATAGATATCATTTTCTCTAATTCCCCTTTCTTATGTTCTTCGTATAATTCTTTATCATATTTATATTGTTCAAAAAGAAATTTCTCAAAATCTTCTCCAATTATTTTATAATATTCTTCAATTTCTTTAAATTCTTCCCCATGATATTTTTCCATTAGTTTTTTAAATTCTGCTTCGTAACCTGTTTCCGGTAATTTTCCGAATTCCCTCAGGAACGCCTCAAAATCTTCACTATCTTCAAAACCATATGGTGGATATTCCGAATAATACTCTTTCTGATGACAAATTTCCTCTGTACTAATATTCTTATTCCATAAAACACTATTATTTCTATCTAAAATCAGTAATTTATAATTCCCGGGAAATGTCAAAAAAGCGAAAGGCGGCGTCATATTGATTCTTACCATCTCATTTTCAAGATTTAAATCAATCTTAATACCTATATCTTTTATTGGCTCAACTTCCTTTAAAACAACAAATTCATTAAAATAAACTGTTTTCCATTCATCCTCTCCGGCAAGTTTATAGATGGTTTTTAATCTGTACTGACCGGGTTCTAAACTCGGCGGTTGCCACTCGTATATATTAAATTCTCCGCTCAAGTGGTAGGGTTTTATTTCTTTTAAGGTTATTTGCTCGCAATCTGCGGGCTGACTCCATGAAGTTATTCTTTCCCATTCCTCATTTTTCTTTTCAACAGACTCTATGGCGCAAGTTGAGTTCTCGGTACCAAAATGAGAAAAGACATTTTTCTTTAAATAATGTTTAAAATGGATAGCAATTTTTTCTCCCGGCTGATATCGGGTGGTCTCCGTAACAATCATTATTATTTCCGGCGGCGTAATTTCTTCTACTTCAATAACCTCAAATGTTTTGGTAATTAAGACTTCTGGATTTTCTTCGGAGGGTACGACTGCCTCTACCACTCTTACTGTACCCATTACTCTAACTTCTTCCCCGATTATTTCTAAAAGGCTGGCTATAAAATATCGCGATTTACACAAACCCCTTAAATAATAATCTCCCACTTTCAAATCCTTACCTAAACAATCTTTGTTAAAAAGAGGCGTATTATTTTCTATAACTTCTAATTTTCCTTTAATTTCTATTTCTTTCCCCAACTCTTTGCTTCTTAAAATCCACCATCCACCAATCACCATAATTATAATCACCAAAATTCCAATTAAAATTTTTGTGTTTTTGTTTATATCCATATTAATTTTTTCTATTCCTCCATTTTATCAAATAAAAATCAAAAAGTAAATAAGTTGTATGTGTCCCCAATTCTGGACTCCATAGACACTTGAAACGCTATTTTCTACCCTTTCTCCATCCACTATGATACATCCATGTATCATAGTGGTATTAGTTTTGCCTCAGTTCTTGCTTTTAGAATCCTTTTTATCCGAAAGCAGATTAAACAGCAGAAAATGCAGAGGGTATTTTTGCTTAATCCAATTAAA
>JAHIHE010000139.1 GCA_018899995.1 Patescibacteria group bacterium
ATATCTCTTCGCGCCGGTTTTGGTTTTGGCTTCCAAAATCCATCCCCGTAAATTTATTTTCTTGCCGCTTAAATTGGCAAGCTCAATCCATTCGCCGTCTTTATCCGCTCCTGCGGGATTTGGCAAAACCTCGCTTATTATGATTTTGTCGGAAAATTCCGGCTCGCTGATTTTTATGGTCAAAGAATCCTCCGCAACACTTCCGCCGTTATCAATTTTCAAAGTTGCGCTGTATTGCCCGGCGAGCTGATACGCGTGAGAAACCGCCGCGCCCTTGGCCGTAGCGCCGTCTCCAAAAGTCCAGCCATAGGTAAGCTCTTTGCCTGCCAAATCAAAAGAATCAGAGCCGTCAAATTCAACAAGTTCGCCAACCACCGCGGCTTTGTCCGCGCCCGCTTCCGCGGTGGGAACATTTTTGATAGTACCAACAAAAGTTGATGGCGTGGCGGGTGATAAAGCTGAATCGGGAACTGGATCGGAAATTTGTGGATTCTCTAAAACCGGAGCAACCGCAGTTGCGGAATTGCGGGGAGTAAAATTTGAGCTGACGATAAAGTCAATTAAATTATTGTTCGCATCTTCGCCGTTTCCGCCTTCTGAAGTAGCGGGCTTTCTGATTAATTTTTCACTTGCGGTAGGATTTGTTGGGATTTGACCCTCTTTAAAAATATTTTCCGCCGCGCCCCAGGCAACCGAATCAATAACTTCTCCAGTGTCTACTGCCCCAAAACGGATAGCTATGCCGTTATCCGCCGATATGACCTGCGTTGTAAAATCGTCTGCGCCGACGCTAGTAGGAAAAGATCCTTCTTCACTTGACGCCCAAAGCCGCCAGCCATGCGCTTTGATAATCGTATCCTCTGTCCATGATTTTACCGAACTGTCGCTTGTGCCTGTTTTTGTTCGTTTCACCAGCCGATAACCCTTAAGATTCACTGCGATATTTGTTGGGTTATAAATTTCTATAAAATCATGATTTGTTTTACCCGCGCCCTCTGTAATTTGTACAGCCGAAATCACTAAATGATTAACCCACTCGGCTTTTGCGGCAGAATCCCAAACAAAAAATCCCGTTAAAATAAAAACGGGCATTAAAAAGCTAAAAAAACTTTTGGTTTTTGCGTTATTATTCATGGCTCAATGCCCACTCTTTCCAATTAAACCGTCAGCGGCAGGATAACATACAAATAATTTGATTTCTCGTTGGCGGGCTTCAGCACGGCCGGCGAGCTGGCGCCGTTTAATCCCAAAACCACTTTTTCATCTGAAACGCCGGCCAGCCCCTCAAGTAAGTCTTTGTGCTTAAATACCGCCTCAATGTCTTCGCCTTCAATATTCGCTTTTATCTTGGAGTGGTGCGAGCCAATTTCTCCGGACTCAGCCCTGACTTCAATTAAGGACTCTGCCGCGTTCGTTTTCAGCGACAGATTCATTAGGCGCGCGTCGGAAAATAAACTTGCCATTTTAATGGAATTTGCAAGCGCTTTTGTTTCTAAAAGCACCTTTGTTTTAAACGCCGAAGGAATAATCTGCTTATAGTCCGGATATTTGCCGTCTATAAGGCGCGATATAAGATTAATTCCATCCATTTCAAAAAGAACCTGATTAACTGAAAGCGTAACGCGAGCCCTGTCAGCGTTATCTAAAATCCTTATAAGTTCATTGGCTGTGTTTTTGGGTAAAATTACCGAGGCGCTTTCCTGCTCGCCGGTTTTTTCTCCACTCGCAGGGGTTAAGGATATTATTTTTTCAGCCAGCCGAAAACTGTCGGTTCCAACAACCGTAAGGGTGTTTTTCGCCATATCAAAAGACAAAAAAACCCCGCTTATTTCCGGCCTTATCTCGTTTTGGGCAACAGCGATGATTGTTGAAAGAAGAGCATTTTTAAGATCAATATTTTTTACCTCACAAAGGGCGCTTTCTTTAAGTTGTGGAATTATAGGAAACTCTTTGGCGTCTAACCCCTTAATATTGGCCGTGGCTTCATTTGTTTTAATAATCAGGGTTTTGTTTTGACTATCCTCAATGTTTATTTTCGCGTTTGGCAACTTCGTCACAAAAGAGGTTAAAACCCTGGCTGGCGCCGTAATTCCCCCCGCCTGCTCTATTTTTGCGCCAATCCAATAATTAATTCCAACCTCTAGGTTTGTGGTGGAAATTTTTAAGCGACCCCCATCCACCTCAAGTAAAACATTTGATAAAACCGGAAGCGCCGCGCTTTTGGTGATTATTTTTTCCACCGCGGTCAGCGCTCTGTTTAAGTTTTCTTGTGTGCAAGATAATTTCATATATTATATATTTTAAATATTAAATATAAACTTATTATTATTATTATTAAGGAAAATTTTTTGTGGAAAACGCGGGTTGGGTGGTTAGTAGAAAGGGAAAAATAAATATTAATCTGTGTTTATGTTGTGAATAATTGGGGATGGTTTGTGGGGTGTTTGGGGAAATAAAAATTTAATTAGCGGTTTTTATTATTTTTATCCAGATATTATAAAACAATTATTAGTATTTTATTAACAAGTTGTTTGGGGTACGGCCACTATTTATTATATAGCCGCTGTTTAATCATATTTATTTCCTGTTCAATATTTTTATCTTCCACAACAGCCCGCTGAATTTTTTGAAAAGCGTGCATTGCTGTAGTGTGGTCTCTGTTGCCGAGAATCTCTCCAATTGAAGGAAAAGAACTATTGATCTCCACCCGCATTAAAAACATCGCCACTTGTCTGGGTTTTACCACCTCCCTTCTTCTGTTTTTGGCGCATAAATCATCCACCCCGGTGTTATAGAAGTCCGCGACTATTTTTAAAATTTCTTTCGGGGTGGTAGCGCGGCGGTAAAAGGAGGGGGCCATATCAGAAAGCACCCCCTGGACACTTTTAATTGTTACGGTTTTTGGATTGAATTCAATGAGGGCGATTACTCTGTTTAGGGCGCCCTCAAGCTCGCGCACGTTTTTTTGAATATGGGTGGCGATATAAGTAAGGATTTCGTTGGAAATATTTAGGTTTTTCTCCCCTACTTTGGCTTTTAAAATCGCCATTCTGGTTTCAAAATCCGGAAGCGTAATGTCGGCGATCATTCCGCCTTCAAACCTGGATATTAGGCGCTCTTCAAGTGTGGGGATGGCTTTTGGCGGCCGGTCGCTGGAGATAACAATTTGCTTATTTTTTTGATACAAGGCGTTAAAAATATGGAAAAACTCTTCCTGGGTTTTTTCCTTGCCAGCCAAAAACTGGATATCGTCAATTACCAAAAGATCAATCTGCTGGTATCGCGATTTAAATTTTTCAACTTTTTTATCACTGATGGAAGAAATTAGTTCGGAAGCGAATTTTTCCGAGGTGGTATAGTAAACTTTTTTATTGTTATAGATTTCCAGCACCCTGTTTCCCACGGCTTGGAGAAGGTGGGTTTTGCCCAGCCCAACCCCGCCGTAAATAAAAAAGGGATTATAATTTGTTCCGAGATTTTTTGTTATAGACATTGAGGCGGCATGGGCAAGCTCGTTGTTTCCACCCACGATAAAATTATCAAAAGTATAGCGCGGGTTTAAGTTTGTTTCAAGGTTGATATTAGCCGCGGATACTACCCCGTTAGAAATTGCATTTCTCGCAAGGTCAACCGGCGCGGATGCCCACTCTTTTCCCTTGCCGGCAAAGCCGTTTGTGTTTTTGGGCCCTTCCGCTTTTTTCGCGAAATTATTGCTCCGCACAGCCGCGCTGATTATATACTTTATTATTTTTGTTTCACCCGTTGCTTCTTCCAACGACTTGACGATAAATTTGTGGTATTTGTTTTCCAGCCACTCTTTCGTGAATCCGTTTGGCACCCCTATGACTACCTCGTTTTTATCCCGAGAAACAATAGCGGTATTTTTAAACCATGTGGTAAAGTTCGCCTTGCTCAAAAGCAGCTCTATTTGCCCCAAAACGGTTTGCCAGAGATCTTGATTGTTTAATCCGCTATCCCCACATAGAGATTTATCTCTAACAGGGTTAGAAATTTTTGTGTCCATAGGATTTTATTAGGGTCAGAAGCCCGATAGAATAATATTTAGGATCCTCTGAAAAACTGCCGAAAATATTTTTTCTAAACTTAACATAAATAGTTTAAGCGCCCGACTTTTCTTTCACCACAATGGTTCAATTTCATTCACCATAAATCGCAAGGGTGTTGTTTTTCAGATGCTCCCTTATTTCTAACTTGCCCCGCCGTAGCTTCGACGAAACGGGCCAGATCTCGCGTAGCGAGAAAATAAAGTATTGCCATTATAGCACAGCCAGGAAAGAAAGAAAGAAGTAAAAGTTGATAATTTTGTTAATAACCTGTGGAAGATTTGGGGAAAACGTTTTTACCCGCCTTGCTTAGGGGTTTATCTCTAATAGGAGCTAACAAAACAACCGCCAGCCCGATAATTGTCCAAAAAATTATAGAAAGGTCGTTTTTCCAATATGTGGTGTCAACAAGCCCGTGAATAAGCGTATAAACCATTAAGGAAAACAAAAGCGCGAATAAGGGCTTATTTTTTCTGAAATTATCCAGACCAGCCCTAAAAAACCAAAAAAGGAGGAGAATAAATCCCGCGAGTCCTAAAATTCCGGTTTCCAGCCAAAACGCCAGAAAAATATTATGCGGCTGGGGAACAGCCCATTCCAGATACGGACCGGTCCCGAGTACTCGGGATTGATAATCCAAATAATATTTTTGGAAATTACCGGGTCCGATGCCGAGTAAAGGGTGATCTTTGCCAATAAGCCAAGCCGCGCGCCAAATCATAAGCCGCGAATTAATTGAAGACCTGTAAGACAAGTTTTTTAAATTTTTGAATTTATCCGCGCTTGTCTGGTTAAAGGCCATAACCAAGAAAAGCAGTCCGCAAGCGGCGAGCAGTAAAAGTTTTTTACCCAAAGACAGCTTTTTAATCAAGAAATACAGCAGTAAAAAAAGCGAGAAGCCCAACGCGGCCCATGCGGCGTAAGAATAAGTAAGATAAAAAGGAATAAAAATAACCGCCAAGGCAATCAATAAAAATATTTTTTCGGCTCTATTTCTTTTTGAGCAGCAAAACAGAAAAACGCCGGCGATTAAAGCGGGCGCCAGATACATAGCGAGGTGGTTGGGGGACAAATAAAATCCATGCAAACGGTTGTCATAGGATAAGCCGCCTAAAGATGGGGAAAAAAAGTAAACTAAGCTTATTGCCGCCGCAATAAACCCGGAAAGGAAAAATGATTTTACGACATTGGCAACCTGCTTGGGAGAGCCGATAACGGAAATTAAAACAATGAAAAACAAAAGCGGGACAAGAAACCACCCCTTAAGAATTCCAAAGCTGATTTTTAAGTCGGGGGAAAATGTCGTGGAAACAGTCGCTCCAAAAAGGAGCAGGAGTATTCCGATTGTCAGTATTTTGTTATAGGAATTAGCCCAAAAATATTCTTTAAATTTTTTGAAAAACAAAAAGGGATGATTTTTTGTCAGCCAAGCAATAAACAAAGCATAGATTAAAATTTCCAGCGCGGTGAAAGGGATGTTTAATACGGTCAGCCGTAATAAGTAAGCCGGGAGGGAAAAAACAATTAAATATATTCCCCAGACGACTAAATTGTGATTTTTGTTAATCATTTTGATAATGTCCCTTAACAATATTAACAGTTATGGCGAAATAAACCATTAGCATCGCCAAAAGAGTCGGTGAGTAAATTGCGGTGTCAAAAAACGATTGTGCGGAAAACCAAACAAGCGAGCCGGCCATTCCCAGAGAAAAAGCGAACGGGAGCGGACTTTGGGCGCCGGCGCGTGAAAAAGAAATAAGCTTCTTGGCGCTGGCGAACAAAAGCGCGAACCAAACCAAAAACGCGGGGATTCCCATTTCAGCGGCGATATCAAGATAGGTGTTGTGCGCGGAAACGGGTGTTCGCTCCGGCGAGCGCGCGTCCAGAGCCAGCGCGTAGGCGCCTACCCCTACGCCGGTAAGCGGCGCGCTTTCTATAATTTTAAAGGCATTTTTCCAATTGGCAAGCCGCTCTGAGTTTGACCCTTCCCGGAAATTAAAAACCGAATAAAACCGTTCTAAAAGTAAATTAGGCGCTGAAAACATTACCAGAAGGAAAATTGCGAAAATCGCACCCAAAGCAATTTTTGTATTCCCGCGCAGGAATTTCCACGACAATACGACAAGAAAGCCGATGCCAAAAATCGCCCCTATATATCCGGCGCGGGAAAATGTCAAAAAAAGCGCCAAAAGTAAAATAACATTTAGCACTCCCAAGGCGGCTTTTGTCCGGAGCGGAAAAGACAAAAGACCCGAAAAAAGAAACAAGCTTAGTGATAAGGGCGCTACAAGCCCAAGGTAAAAAGCAAAGATGTGGGGGTCGGGGAAAAGAGAAATCGCCCGCAGATAGGTTTGTCCGGAAATATTGACCAGCCAGCTCGGATAACTGAGAACCAGGGCGCCGAAGGAATGCCCGTAAAAAATCGGCGCGATGTTTTTTGACCAAAAATTAATAACCTCATTGATTCCGAAAACAAATTGCGCCGAAAACTGAATAATGCCGATGAGGGCGACAACGGCCGCGGAAAAAAGTATCACTACGGCGACTTTCCCCAAAGAGGCCGCTGGTTTTAAATAATCGGCAGCCACGAAATAGAGGGGTAGAATGCTTAAAAAAAACAGCGCTCTTATGGCAGACCGGCTTTCGTCTATGGAGAAAAATACCGACAGTAAAGACAGGGCGCCAAATACCAAAATCAGCCATGTCTGCAATTTGTTGGGAATAAACAATTTTTTTTGGGCCAAGGACTTGGCCAGCCAGATTAAAAAAAGCGCGACGATAAGGACGCGAATCAGCGAGAGATCAATGTTTTCACTGACATTTAGGGCGAATTGCAGGGGCAGGTAAAAAATAAGAGCAAGCAGCGCTTGTTTGGTTTTCCATGCCATTAATAATAAGACAACGAAGGATAAAAGAGAATACGCGAAATAAAGCCCTTGCCACGCGATAAAGTATCCGGCCGCGGCCGCCAGCAAAAAATAAAGAATCCAACCCCCGCGCCAAAAGCCCATGCCTGTGGTTTTAGGCAATGCGCTTCGGGGTTTTACTCCATTCATCCCCGTCCCCACGGACAGGGCTTTCTGGTGTTGGGGTAAATCATTTCTCATTGTCCGCGTTTTTAAAAATTAAAACAAGCTCTTTTGGACTTATGCCGTTTAAAAAGTAAAGCAGTAAGAAGTATGCGCCGATTCCGGAAAGGAGAAGCAGGGGCAGGGAAACGAATACCGAAACAGTCGAAACAGCCTTCCCCAAATACCAAACGACAACGGAAGATATTAAGGCGGCAACGATTGCTTTGCGCGCTCTGCCCAAGAGGGGCCGGTAGCCGATTTCGCTTTTAAGATAAATAAACATCAGGAGGGTTACTAAAAATTCGGTGGCTAAAGTCGCTATCGCGGTGCCGGTGTAGGAAAAATAAGCCGTAAGCGCCGTGTTAGCGCCGACGCTTAGAATCACTCCGAAAAAATAAATTTTCAAAAGCTGTTTTTGTTTCCCCAAGGCGATAATCGCGTTACTCCAGAGCGTCGCGGGAAATATCAGGGCCGCGGCAAAAATCAAGATATTAAGCACGCCGGCGGATTCGCTAAAATTCTTCCCCGCGATTAAATAAATGATTTTGTCGCTTAAAACGAGAGTAAACCCCGCCAAAGGGACCAAAAAGACAACCAAGGCGTCAAAGGCTTTCTGCAATATTGCTTTAAACTTTTCCATGTTTTCTTTCGCGGACACGCTCATCATCGGCATCAGAAGTCCGACAAACATCGCTGGCAGAAAAATAAGGTTTTCCAGAATTTTATAACTCAAGCCAAAAATTCCCACTGCATCCGACCCTTTTAAAAAAGACAGGATTAGTATGTTTAAGCGGAAATAAAGCATAACAAAAACAGCGGCGATTGCCAAAGGCCAGCCCTCGCTGATGAATTTTTTCCAAAGAGCGTAGTTAAAAACCGGACGGATGCGGACAAATTTTCCGGCAAACCAAAGATTAAGCAGCAGGTTGGCTATTCCAGTTAGCGAAACAACCGCGATAATCGCGGAAAACCCCAGCCCATATTTAATCAGCGCCACAATCAAAAAAAACTGGAAAATTCTGCTGATGATTTCCGCAATCGCCACTCTGTCAATTCTTAATTTTTTTTGGAACAAACCCATTAAAACCTGACTGGATAAAAGCGCCCAAAATCCGAAAGAAGCCAATATTATTCCGGTTTTAATCTGTCCGGAATAAGGCAAAAAAAAGCTCGCGATGACGCCGATAAAAAAAACCAAGGAAGCCGAAACAATCCTTAGGGTAAAAGCGTTGCTGATAATTTCTTTTTCCCGGTCGCTGTTTCGGGAAATTTCCCGCACGGTGATAGAATACAATCCCCAATCCGCCAGCACCGAAAAAATATACCAAAAATTAAGAACGGTGATATAATCGCCGAAGTCCGACTTGCCCAGATAGCGGGTTAAAAGTCCGACAATCACCAGCGCGAGAAAAGTTTCAATGATTCGGGCCGTTGCGGAAAAAGTTACGTTATAAGCGATTTTTTGCCGTATGGTTGCCACAGGTTAGGATTTATCTGGCTGCGCTCGCCTCGCTTCGCAGGCGAAGCGGGCCAGATCTCGCGGAGCGAGATAAATTAAGAAAATAGAATAAAAATAAATCCCGAGAACTCGGGACTACGAGTTGATAATTTTATCAATATCTATATTCTTTGAAGCGGTCTTCCCGTTAGAGCGCGTCTCTAACGGGGTTTCTTGTTTGCGCGGGCTGATTACAACCGAGCGGTATGGTTCTTCTCCGACGCTCTTTGTTTCAACAAGCGGGCTGTTCGCAATTTCCATATGGATTATCTTGCGCTCAAATGCCCCCATCGGCCTAAGTGTTTCCGGCCTGTTGCGCCAGCTTACAACCAAAGCGGTTTTTTGAGCCGCCTGTTTCAAATGTTCAATTTTTTCCTGTCGGTAATTATTGATGTCAATTATAAAACTGAATCCGGAAAACACTTCTTTGCGCAGGACAACGCGCGCCAGACGATCCAAGGATCCGATATTGGCGCCGTCTCTGCCTATAAGCAAAGACGACTCTTTGGTTTTAATGTTAAAAGCGTAAAAATCCGGGCCGATTTCTTTCAGCGATACATCGGCATCCGCATCAATGTATTTCACGATGTTTTTAAGCGCGGCGATAATTTTTTCTTTTACCCCGTTAGAAATTGCATTTCTAACGGGGTTTATTGCATCTTCCATAGTTTTATTTTCCGCCCGAGGCGGATCAGCCTTGGGCTGATAATTTTTAATTTCTAATCAACTTATAATTCTGGAAAGCGGATTGGGTTCATTTTGAATTTTTAACGACAAAATATTGCTGGACAATGGTAAACGCCGTGCTTGCGGCCCAGTACAACGCCAGCGCCGAAGGCAGGGAATACGCGATAAATAAGGTTAAAACAGGCATCATATAAAGCATTTGCTTGTTCATCATAGATGAAAAGTCCTCTATTGGCTCTTTCGTCTTTTTTCCGCCCGGCTGCTCCGTCGTCTTTTTTTTCGGCATTATCATTTTGGTCTGCCAGTATTGCAGGGCTCCGGCTAAAATTGCCAAACCGGCGCTTTTTTGAGAGAGGTCAATAAGTCCTAAAAACATCGGGTTGATATGATTGCTGAAATTTACGAATGGATACAATAAATGCCCAATAGGCGATTTCAGGCCATTTAAAAACGCCCAATAAAGAGCGATCAAAATCGGCAGTTGAATCAATATCGGCAGGCATCCGGAAGCCGGATTTATTTTTTTTGCCTTGTACAAATCCATCATCGCTTTTGCTTGTTCGGCGCGGTTGTCTTTGTATTTTTCTTTAAGGGCGTTAATTTCTGGCTGTAGCTCTTGAAGAGCTTTTTGCGAACGGATTGACTGGCTGGCAAGCGGCCAAAGCAGCAGGCGGATTAAAATTGTCAAGACAATTACCGCCAATCCGAAATCGTGCCCCGGAACAATGTTCTGCAAGATGACCAGAGAATTTAATATGGGCCTGTATAATATTTCGTTGAATAAGAAAGATAAGGTTGACATGGGGTTATATTATTCCACAGGATCGTATCCTCCCGCGGTGAATGGATGACATCGCAGTATCCGTTTAACGGAAAGAGCTACCCCCTTTTTAATCCCGAATTTTTCAATTGACTGACGCGTGTATTCGGAGCAAGTCGGGTAGAATCGGCAAACTCTGTTTATGGCGAGTCCCGAGTTACTCGGGATTGAACCTTTTTTTGGCCAAAAAGAAAAAATACCGTTTACGGTGAATGGAATTATACCGTGATCCGGCGAAATGGTTTTCTGATAAATTTTTATTAAAAGTAAAACAATTTTTTTAATCATAAACTGAAACTGCCTTACGGTTCAATTCCATTCACCGTAAAAGGAATAAGTTTCGCGGTTTTAAGAATATCAATAATCGCCTTTTCAATCTCCCAGTAATTTTTTCCTTTTATTTCCGGCTTCACGAGGAAAACCATATCAAAGCCGGTTTTTATTTTTACCAAATTTAAGCGGAGAACCTCTGTTGCTTTTCTTTTTACGGAATTACGGATTACCGCGGACTTGCTGACTTTTTTGGCGACAACCACCGTCATGCGCGAAACGGGCAGATCATTGGCCGCAAAACCGGCGGTGAAAAATTTGTGGCTGATAAATTTACCCCGCTTAAAAATTCTGTCAAAATCCTTTTTAAGCCGCAAACGATGTGTTTTGGGCAACATAAACTTTATTTAACAGGGTGAACTTTATAACTTACAGGGCTAATCGTTTTCTCCCTTTTCTTTTGCGCCGCGCCAAAACTCTTCTGCCGCCCGGGGTCGCCATTCGTTTTCTGAAACCGTGCTCCCGCGCTCTTTTTCTTTTTTTGGGCTGATAAGTTCTTTTCATACGCTTATTTGGGTAAAATTTGAGCTTTTTACAATTTATGGTGAACAAAGTTGAACCATTATCTCATTATTCTACTTTAGCAGTATTGCGCCTTAGTGTCAACATGGCCCAACTTTTGTCGCCCGATAATAGTATTAGCCATTTTCATTAGTAATAATATTTTAGTTGTTTTTATCCGTTATCGGTTTACAAAAGTTAGGCGGGTTAACCTGAAAGGCCAGAAAATGAAGCCTCTGCGGGCTTACGTCTGCGGCATACTTCATTTTTTCGGCGGAATCTCCATCCTCCGTAGCAGAGCTACTGCGGAGGACGGGCGCCGAAAGCGGACAAAAAAACCGGCTCAAAACCGGTTTTAATATTGTTTAAAAATTTTACTTTTTTTATTTAGGGCGAAGGGCAGAGGGGAATTAAGGTGGCGAACGCCCGATCCCCGAACTTTTTTAAACTCCTCGAATCACCCGGCATTTGGTTTGGCGGTTTTTTTCAACAGCTTCCTCAATTGCGGCTTTCAGAGCAATGTCCATTACAAATGATATTCCGCATTCCACGCATTTTTTGGCGGTATATAATTCATCATCGGTCAGTTTTCTACCAATTCTTTTAACAGCATCATTTTGCAAATCCCCAATCGTTATTGGATAAATTACCTCATTGTTTTGTTCGTCGTTCATAATTTTATTTTTTGTTTATTTTCTCAAAACCGGAATTATATTCAACCAACTTTGCCCAATTGATTTTTCCGTCATCGCAAAACTTTTGCGAAAACTCCAATGTGAGCTTATTTACTATTTGGGCATAATTCTCGGCAAATTCTTCGTTTTTCTGCTTGGCTTTATAACCAATCGGCTCAACAATGTCTATGTATAATTTTTCATCTCCAGAAATAAGCTCCCAAAATTTCTGCCCACACAGTTTCAAATAGCCATTTTTATCTGGCTTATTGTCTCTACCAAAACAACAACCATTTACCGCAATTACTTTTTTACCGGTTTGCAAGCGCAATATTCTTTTGGCTTTTTCAAAATTAGTTCTCAATTGTTTGATTTGACTTGAATTGCCCCAATTCCAACCTGCTTTGATTTCAACAATATACATCGTTCCGTCTTTCTCAAATTCCAAATCAATGCCCGTCAGTTCTGATTTTTTCGCGCCATACACTTTATCGCAGACAAAAATTGCCAACCCTTCAATAAAATCACCGAACAAAGTTTCCTCTTGTGATTGCAAAAAAGCGTCCAAAAATCCCTTAATCAAATCTTGTGCCGTCATTACATTTTTGGCTTTGAAAAGATAGGGATTTTTCTGCTTCAAAATCTTGAGCAGATCAACCCCATTTTGCACATAATCTAATCTTCGCTGATGAAAAATCGAAATATGCTTCTCCACGTATTCGTAAATTTGTTGTAAATCAAATTTTTTCATACAGCAATTTTGTTATGACTGAATAAAGATGGTTCTTTTTGAGTTATTTTTGCTTTGGCCATCTCGACATACTCTGGCATTATATCAATACCAATAGAATTACGCCCCATTCTTTGCGCTACTTCCGAAGTAGTGCCAGAACCCAAAAATGGATCTAAAACCCAGTCGTTCTCTTGAGTAAAAAGTTTAATAAACCATTCCGGCAATTCTTCTGGAAAAGCCGCGCTGTGATTTTTGTTATTGCAGACGGTAGCAAATTGCAAAACATTACTAGGATACACCATGTTTCGTTTCAGCCAGTTGGATATGTTCTTGCCAAATCCGCTACCGCTTTTAGAATTGTCCCGTATTTTATCGGTTTCGCTTAAATTTTTCAGTCGGCCATTTGCCCAATCGCCAATTGGCACCATAACCGCTCCTTGGTACATATTAAAATCCCGAGTTTTATTAAATTGGAGCATTCGTTCCCATGCATCGCGAAAACGGTTTGGCCACTTGCCCGGATAGCAATTTTTTTTATGCCAGATAAATTCCTCCGTCCAAAGCCATCCTTGTCTTTTTAGAGCTAAAATAAGTTCTAAAACATACGCATTGCGTTCGCCGTTATCCGCCTTTTCTTTTATATTTAAGATAAATGTTCCCGTTGGTTTCAAGACGCGAAATAATTGTTCGCTTATTGGTAAAAACCACTCAACATATTTTTCTGGAGTAATACCGCCATAGGTATTTTTTCTTCTATCTGCATATGGCGGAGAGGTCACAATCAGATCAATTGTATTGTTATCAATCTTTTTAAGCACCTCCCGTGAGTCGCCAAATAATATTTTTGTTGTTATATCACGCATGGTTTTATTTTAGTATTTTTGAAATTGTTTGTATGCCCACCAATAAAATACTCAACCAATTGAGGTATGAACTTACCTTTGTATGGATGTAATCTGTGAACATGTTTTGTGGTATCTTTTTCGCGTAAACGATCAAATGATAAATCCCAATTTAAATCATTGCCAAGCTTTTTTTCCATTCTATCTCTCTTTTCCCGCTAAACGACTGATAATAGTTTTTTAAATCAAATACATTAATTTGCGTACCGCCATTTTCGCCGTATTTTTTTATCTTTCCATATTGCATAAGATAGGAAATATTGGATTCGCTAATATTGCGACCTAAAAAAGAGCTTGCCCAATCGCATGCTTCTTTTAATGTCAGCAATTTTTTCGTTAATACGGTATCCATGGTTAAATAATGGTTCAATTACTTCACCATAAAAAGAAAAATTTATTTTTCAGGCGTTATTTAAAAACCCAGCATACGGCTTCGCCGAGCAAAGTTTCGTTGCAAAGATAATATACTCCGGCAACAACAAGCACGATTATTAAAATAATCAAAAGGGCGATTAAGATATAGAAGCCGAAAGAAGCGATGACCGCGGCAACGATTCTTAAAACGAACATTACTACTTGCCGCGCAACTTGCGCAACTAATTTTGTTTTTTGAAGCGCCTTTGCGGCAATTTTTTTCTTAAGCGCCAGTTGCGTTTGGCGCCTTTTTAAAACCGCAATGCGCATTTGTCTTTTAAGCATTTCTTTTGCTTCCGCGATTTTTTTTCTTTTCAGCGCTTCAATCACCAACCGCCTTACTTCTTCGCGAGGTTGGGACCCTCTTTTTTCTTCGTTTTCTTCCGCGTCA
>JAHIHE010000140.1 GCA_018899995.1 Patescibacteria group bacterium
AAATGTAGAGAAAATTTTTCTGTTTTGCTCGCCGTAGCGAAGCGGAGGCGGGCGGAAACGCTGGGCGGGATTCAATCCGCAAAATCCTCTGGATTTTGCTCAAAAAAGGTTCGGATTTCGTCCAAACAGTACCGCCAATTTTCAGATTGCGACTTTCGGGCGGGATTAAAATTTTGCATACGCGCTTGAGATTTGGTATAATATTACTGTCACTTTGATTATTTGGATAATCAAAGTGAGTCATAAATGGTGTAGACGAATCAGAAAAATTAAAAATTAACGCAGAGAATGTAAGTATTCGGAGCGGCTAAAAAATTTTGCATAGAGGCGCTCGGTCGCTTCGTATTTTGGTTTTAGAAGATTCGCTTTTTGCGCAAGTTCCTCTGCTATAAAATGAAGTTTGGAATTCGCCTGCGGAGAAATATTCGTTACTTTATAAGGCGCAAGCACAATCTTGTCTGAAAACCAGCAATAGCCAAGATTATGAGCGCGGGGAACAGAAAAGCGACCAGCGCGCCATTTTGCCTGCCGAAATAATAATCCACAGCAATAACCAAGCCCGTAAAACCGCCCAGAAGAATAGTTGTTTTGAGACGGTTCACCCAGTTAGAAATCCGACTCGCCCCATTAGAGATGAAATCTCTAATGGGGTAAACAAACGCATCAGCATCCCGCCGTGGCGGGATTACTTCTAATGGGGTTCAACATGCCACTATTCTTTATTTCCAAGTTTCTTTATCAATCCCAGCATTTCTACAGGGAAAAGAATAGTTGTATTTGGTTCTTTGGCCGCTTCGGCTAGAGTTTCCAAGTAGCGGAGCGTAATGGGGTCGGCGCCAAGAATATCGCCGGCCTCTTTCAGTTTTTGCGCCGCTTGATATTCGCCCTCGGCCAGAATCACCTTGGCGCGCCGCATACGCTCGGCTTCGGCTTGCTTGGCAATCGCGCGCTGCATTGCCTCCGGTGTTTCAACATGTTTAATTTCAACCATGGTAACCTTAACGCCCCATGGATCTGTCGCCTCGTCAATAATCTTGTGCAATTTGGCATTAATTTTTTCGCGTTCTGCCAAAATTTCGTCAAAAGCCGCCTCGCCAGCCACGCCCCGAAGCGAAGTTTGAGCAATTTGCGAAGTGGCGGTTATAAAGTGTTCCACCTCAGTAATAGCTTTGGCCGGATCAGAAACCTTAAAATACAGCACCGCGTCAATTTTCACCGGAATATTATCGCGCGTAATCACATCCTGCGCCGGGACATCAAGGGTAATAATTCGGAGGTCTACTTTGACCATTTTCTCAATTAGCGGAATAACAAGAAACAGGCCCGGTCCGCGCGTCTTCACCAGCCGGCCGAGTCGGAAAATAACTCCGCGCTCATATTCTTGAGCGATTTTTATCGCTGATGCGGCAAACGCGATCAAAACAACGATAAAACCGAATGGCGTAAAAAGAAAGTCTATCATAGAATTTTATGTTTTAATGATTAATACTTTTTAAGCTCTGCTTTTACCCGTTTAGAGATAAATCTCTAACGGGGTTTACCAAAAGCGTATTGCCGGAAAATCCGGTAATCTCGACCTTTGCTCTTGAATATACGGTTTCTCCGGTCACGCTTCTGGCGCGCCATGTTTGGGCGTCTACGCTAATTCTACCATACGGGGACAATTCTTCAAGCACAATACCTTCTCTTCCCACTAGCGCTTCAAGACCGCTCTTCGGCTTAGAGCGCATGGTTTTTACCGTCAATCTGCCCACGACCACAAAGAAAATTATCAGTCCGATGACAATTCCAATCGCAAAGTATGTGGCGGCGTTCAAAAATACCGGCGAGCTAAGGGGTTCATACCCAAAAAATATAATGCCGCATACAAGCGAAATAGCGCCCATAATGCCGAATACCCCGAATTCCGGAGCGAAAAACTCGGCGGTCAAGAGCGCAATACCAAGCGCAAAAAGCGCTATGCCAAGATGAGAAACCGAGATGGCGCCGATACCCCAAAGTCCCATCAGAAGAGCGAATGCCGCCACAACGCCAATTTCGAATCCGCCAGTCCGAAAAGCAAAAATAAGGCCCAAAGCGCCGATCGTAAGAAGCAGGGGCACCACCTGCGGAATTGAAAAAAATGACAGTAATGTTTCAAAAAAAGACTGCTCCACATTAACCACGCGGGCGTCAGCCATA
The DNA here is from genome assembly GCA_018899995.1 of Patescibacteria group bacterium. Lineage (GTDB taxonomy): Bacteria > Patescibacteriota > Minisyncoccia > JAHIHE01 > JAHIHE01 > JAHIHE01. The sequence continues at coordinate 2,182 of JAHIHE010000140.1, forward strand.
CCCAGCTGTTTGAGCAAATCCGCAGTGTCAAGCGCCACAAAATCAACTATTCGGCGCTCAAGCGCTTCTTTGCCGCTTACCACGAGATTTTCGCGCACAAATTTTTCCGCCACTTCGGCATTTTTCCCGCGTATCTCGGCCAGTCGTTTTATCCACGATACTGACGCTTCAGTGATCTTGGTGTCGCCTTTCTCAGTATGTTCCAATCCCAAAAGACGCGGCTCGGCAGCGCCAACTGAGGATTCGGGATGAGCGGCCGCAATTTGAGCGGACAGCAAAAGGTACGCGCCGGCGGAAAATGCCCAGCCGCCTCTTTTATGAACGAATACCGCGGTTTTAACCGGGCTATCAAGAATGAGGCGGCTTATATCCTGGGTGGCTTTCAGAAGTCCGCCGGGAGTATCAAGGCGGATTAAAAACAAATCGGCATTTTCACGCTCGGCTTTCGCCAGAGCTCGTTTGATAAACTCAACCGTGCCCGCTCGAATATCTCCATCAATTTCAATTGCGACGACAAGGGCAGGCTCGTTGGGCAAACTTGATAGCCGCGATGCCTCTTCTGGAATCTGCGCCAGAACGATATTTGCCGTCAATAAAACCCAAACGATTATTAAAACCAGGCATAAGCAGATTTGCTTAAAGAAAATATAACGCATATGTTTAAGACCATTATATTATTGTTTCAGGATTTCTCCCAAACGTCTTATGGCCTCGCCATAGGCTGACCAATCGCCATCCTTTTGCGCTCGGATCGCTTCCTCATACGTCCCCAGCGCTCTTTGTATACGCTCCTGAATATTTTGAGAAGGTATTCCGCCTGAGGCGGACGGTTTTGTTGTCGCGGATTCTTGTGGCTTTACTACCGCTCCTATGCCAAAGATTTTCAATAATCCTTGTTCCAGCGTCTCTTCCATGGCAATTTTATTTTCATACGCCACGATGACCCGTTTTAACTCGGGAATTTTGCCGGCTTCGGCCTTGAGGTAAAGCGGACGCACATACAAGAGCGATTCCTCAATCGGAATAACTAAAAGCGGCCCTTGAATTACTTGGGACCCGCCTTGGCTCCAAAGCGAGATCTGCTGGCTAATTACCGGATCCTGGTTGGTGCGGCCGATAATCTGCTTTGGTCCGAACACAAGCTTGTCTTTGGGAAAACGATAGACCAATAACTTGCCATAGCTTTCTCCATCGCTGCGGGCGACCATCCATGCGGATAGGTTGTCTTTTGCGCGGGGAGTAAAAGGCAGCATCAAAACATATTCCTCTCGGGGTGAACCCTCGGGGTGAACCTCTTTTTTCCCTGCCTGGCCGGCAGGCAGGTCTCCCGGCAACTTCATAATAATATGCCGTGGTTGCATCGGCGGAATCGCGCCCGCGCGGGACGCCCCCGCCTGACCGGCGGGCAGGCCTTCTCCTTCTGACGCAATGGTCGGAATTTCCCATTGGTCTTCTTTGTTGTAAAAAATCTGCGGATCATCCATGTGGTAGATTGAGTACATGGCGGTCTGCAGGGTAAAAATATCTTCGGGGTAGCGCAAATGAGAAATCAAACTCTCTGGAATTTCTGACATCGGTCTGAATGTTCCGGGGAAAATCGCGGCGTATGTTTTTAAAATCGGATCCTCTGTATCCGCCTGATAAAAAACAACACTGCCATCGTACGCGTCAACCACCACTTTTACCGAGTTTCTGATGTAGTTTACACCCCTTCCATTTAGCCTCATAGGTTCCGAATATGGATAACGGTCGCTCGTGGTATACGCGTCAGCAATCCAATACACCTTGCCATCGGCAATGACAATATAGGGATCTCTATCAAAGGTTAAAAACGGGGCGATTTTGGCGACTCTCTCGGCAATGGCGCGGTAGTACAAAATACGGCTCTCGCTGGTTATATCGTTGGATAAAAGCAGTTTAAGCGATTGAAACTTCACCGCGTAAAAGAGGCGTCGCAGAAGCGAATTTATTTCCACCCCTCCAGCGCCCTCGTATGTTGTATAGACATTTTCTTCACCCTTAGGATAATCAAACTCGCGGGATTTTGTTTTGGTAATGACATAGTCGTTTGAAAGCTCGCCGAAGTAGATTTCCGGGCGCGAAATTTCAAGCTCTTTCACATCTGATTTGGGCGGCAAATCCTTAACAAACAAAACCGGCAGTCCTTCGGGAGTAACTTGATTCACCGGCCCGGCCGCTACGCCATACCCATGCGTAAATGTCAGCCGTTCATTAATCCAGTTTTTATTCGGCAAGCTATCCGATGCCAACTCCCGCGGAGAGAGCATAATCTGGCGAATCTCTCCATCTATGATATAGCGGTCATTATCAATTTCGGCGAACTCGTAATAGGTTCTGATTTCTTGTATTTGGGAAAAGGTTGATAAAAGGGGCTTCCTGTCCCAAAGCCGCACATTTTTAATCGTAAGATTATTATTCGCAATATCATCCGCGGTGATGGGTTTATCTCCCGAGATTTCCCGTTCCTCTATTTTATCAAGAGCAAACCCCTGACGAGTAGCGGCGATATTGTGCTTAATAAACGGCGTTTCCTTAACGAGTTCGTTGGGAGCAACTACCAGTTTTTGAACAAGGAACGGAATCACCGCTCCGGCGAGTCCCACGACGATATACAAAAAAACCGCGCCGATAAGCAGGGACAACTTTCCTTTCCATACCCAAAAAGCGGCCGCAAGAACTGCGAGAACGGCAGTAATCATTGAGACCCAAAGTATGGGCATCCTCACGATTACGTCTGTGTACATCGCGCCAAATACTAAACCGCTCTGGCTCGCGAGCAGGGCAAAGCGGGAAAGGTAGACTCCTGCGGCAATGGTGGCCAAAAAAATGGCGAGTAAGACACCGAGATGGATTCTCGCCCCGCGGTCTATCTGCAGTTGTTTAAGCGACTGCATACCTGCCTCCGCAGACAAACCCAAGAAATGAAGACTGCCTCGCAAAAAATATATTATCGCGCAACCGGCGAGCGCCAACAGAACGAGGAATTTTATCAACCCTAATCCTATTTGAAAGACCGGGAGAGAAAACAGATAAAAGCCGATGTCCTTGCCAAAAACAGGATCTGTCGCGCCAAAAGCCGCGCCTGAAATAAATCTTAAGACCTCCTGCCAATAGCCAGCGGCCACAAGTCCGGAAAAAAACGCGATTACCAAACTAAACACAACGGCAAATTTTTTAACAATGCGATTGTCCACATTCACCGGCTGGCCGATTAACGCCGCCGGCAAAAAGGCAGTCCAAGAGATTTTTGAGCGGATTGCTAAAGAGAAGTTGACTAACAAAAAAACAGCGGTAAAAATTCCCGTTACAGAAAACAACGCTATTTTAGCGACTAGAGACTTAATAAAGATTTGCGTGTGGCCAACCTCGGAAAACCACCACCAGTCAGTAATAAAAGCGACAACGCTTGAAAGCAGAACAAAGACGGCAAAAAGCCCGATAAAGAAAAAATTCATGGAAAGTTTTGGAATAGTCATAATTTTAGATAATTTTAAATAATTATAGATGTCAGGTAATTATAGCAATATTCCTTTGACGGGTCAACAAAAAAATTACGCCGGCGGGACGATATCTTCTCTCGTTTTTTCTCTCTGTGTTCTCAATTCTTTCTCGATATCATCGAGCCGCTTTTGTATGTCTTGCAATATATTAAGCTCCGTTTTTATTTCCGAGGCGATTTTTTCATCCCGCCTTTTTTCTTTTTTAATTCCACTGATAAGGACGTCCATTTGTAGGTGATGAGAAACAAGCGTGCCGGTGATAAGAAGTATGATCAGGCTGATGCCCAGCGTGAACCATCCAGAATACGGGCGATCGTATAAATAAGACGACATATCGGCAATCATCCAGACGCCGCGAAAAAAAAGCACGATTCCGACTCCGCTGATAAATGCGTAGATATTTGGCGCCCTACTTAACGTATGGCGCACATTGTCTTCAAGTTTATCGAAAAAATTAAGTATTTTCATGTTTACCCCGTTAGAAATAGGACGCGAACTGTGTTTATTATTATATCACAAGAAGTGGTTTATCACACTATTTGCGCTGATGTAAATACATAAATGTAAAAACTATCGTCCGTGATTTCTAACGGGGGTTATATCTTCAATAACCAATCGCTAAAGGTAGAACAAAAGCAAAGAGAAGCAAGACGATAACGATAATAAAAACGGTTCTTTTAATTTTATCGGACACGGCTACATTGCGTTACATTTTATTGGCTTTCGTGTTCTTTGCGAATACTGAAATAAACCCCGTTAGAAATTCCCGTGGATATTGATCTCTGCAAGAATTTGTCTGAATTGTAAAACAATTATAGCAAGAAGTTGTGAGGTATTATTTCTAACGGGGTAAATCTCAAGGAGAGCGAAAAGCAGGATCAAGACAAGCTGCCCAAGTAAGAATCCGAGAGTCCCGAAAAAGCCGATACCGCCCAAGATAGAAAGAAGAATTAGTAAGCCATGCGCGCCCCGTACAAAGTGCTGGGAGGGAGATTTGAACTCCCAAGGGATTACTCCCAATAGCTCCTAAGGCTATCGCGTATGCCAATTCCGCCATCCCAGCACTTTAGACGGGGTAAAACCAATTTCGCCACCCCGGCAGGAATCCCGAGCACTCGGGATGGGACTCCTCGCAATGACATAAAAAATACCCTACAACTTACTCACCCCGTACGAAAATTTACAAAAAACATCAGTCTATCAAAATCATTAAATTACAAAAAGAATATAATTTTAGTCCCATGTGCGGTAAATTTTCTTACATGGTAAACTACCAACTACCAACTACTCTACGCCTTTTCTTTTCTCCTCCTCTCGTTGTCTTTGAGCAGTTTTTTGCGCAAGCGTACGCTTTCGGGCGTTACTTCCACCAGCTCGTCTTCGTCAATGAATTCAATGGCTTTTTCAAGCGTCATTTCTTCCGGCGGAGTAAGCACTATCGCTTCTTCGCCGCCGGACTTCCTGACATTGGTAACATGCTTTGCTTTGCAGGGATTTACCGCCAAATCGCCGGCTTCGGGCCGCAGTCCCACGATCATTCCTTCATAGACCTCGTCTCCCGGCTTCACGAAAAGCTTGCCCCGCATTTGCAGATTATCCAGCGCGTAAGCCAAAACTTTGCCAGAAGCCATTGAAACCATCACGCCGTTTATTCTGAAAGGAATTTCGCCCTTTGTTGCGCCGTAGCCGACAAACCGATGGTCAAGAGTTCCGGCGCCGCGCGTAAGCATAATAAATTCCGAGCGGAAGCCGATAAGCCCGCGCGAGCTGATGGAAAAATTCAAGTCCGTATGCCCCAAGTGCGATTTCATATTTTGCATTTCTCCGCGGCGCCTTCCAACCGCTTCAATAACTTTTCCGGCATCCGCGTCCAAAACATTGATATGGAGCTCTTCCATCGGCTCCATTACCTCACCATCTTTTTCTCTGTAAATCACCTGCGGTTTTGAAAGCGCGAGTTCATATCCTTCGCGGCGCATCCTTTCAACCAAAATTCCCAGATGCAAAACGCCCCGGCCAGAAACCTTAAACGCGCTTGCCCCGTTAGAAATTGCATTTCTAACGGGGCTTGCCGAGTCCGTCTCTTCCACGCGCAAGCCGACATTGCTTTCCAGCTCTTTGAAAAGCCGTTCTTTAATGCGCCTTGAAGTGACAAATTTCCCTTCTTTTCCGGCAAAAGGGCCGTCGTTGACTGAAAAATTCATTGAAATTGTCGGCTCCTCAACCCCGACGCGCGGCAATGCCTCCGGTTTTTCGGCGCTGGCTATAGTGTCTCCTATCTGCGCATCCGGAATTCCGGCCAAAGCAACTAAGTCGCCTGCTGACAAGCGGTTTGTTTCCACTTTTCCAAGCTTGTCAAAGGTGAAAAGTTTGGTCACGGAATAATTTTTGATTTCTCCTTTAAAATTTATTAAAGCTATTTTTTCTCCCGACTTAACCTCCCCGCGCTCAATTTTGCCTATGGCGAGCCGACCGATAAAATCGCTGTAATCAAGTCCCGTAATCATAATCTGAAGCGGCCCGCTCGCGTCAACATTCGGCGCCGGAATATAATCCAGAAGCTTGTCTAAAAGCGGAATCAGGTTTTTTGATTCGTCTTTCAGCGACAGCTTGGCGACTCCTTCGCGGGCTATGGCGTAAATTACCGGAAATTCCAGCTGTTTTTCATTCGCGCCCAAATCAATAAAAAGCTCGTAAATCAAGTCAAGCGTTTCTTTGGGCCGCGCGTCTTTTCGGTCAATTTTATTGATTACGACAATCGGGATTAGGCCGAGATCCAAAGCTTTTTGCAAAACAAATCTTGTCTGCGCGAGAGGGCCTTCGGCCGCGTCAACCAAAAGCAAAACGCCTTCGGCCATTTTCAGAACCCTTTCAACTTCCGAAGAAAAATCCGCGTGTCCGGGAGTGTCAATAATGTTTATTTTCACGCCCTTGTATTCAATGGCGGCATTTTTGGAAAAAATGGTGATTCCGCGCTCGCGCTCCAGTTCGTTGGAGTCCATCACGCATTCGGCGACTTTCTGGCCAGCGCGAAACACGCCTGTCTGCTTCAGCAGCGCGTCAACAAGCGTAGTTTTTCCGTGGTCAACATGAGCGATAATCGCCACATTGCGGATATTGGGTTGTGTGGCTTTTGTTTCCATAATCTTAAACCAAAAATCAAATCTCACCCTTCGACAGGCTTAGGGTGACACTGAGCAAAGTCGAATGTGTCAAAAATCTCCGCCTTCGGCGGATCCGCCGTAGGCGGAAAAACCACGGATTAAAGACTATTAAACATTATGATTATATTTTTAAGTTTTTGGTTTGCCTGCCCCGTATAATTCCGAAAGAATTTGTTCGGGGTGTTTTTGGTCTTTGGTTTTTGCGTTTTGGTCTTTAAATTAAAAAACAGCGCCTTCTCGCCTCGTTGAATTCGCCAGCTGGCGAAGAAGCGGGTCGGCCTGATTAAATCATACTACAACAAAATATTTGACTTGTCAAGGCGGCGGGCTTCCCGCGCTTTACCTCAAATATTTCGCCTTGTTTTTCAGATGCTCCTCGTATGTTTTGCTATAAACGGCTTTTCCGTCTGGCGCGGTTAAAAAATACCAATAAGGGGTTTTTTCGGGCCAAATCGCGGCTTTTATCGCGGTAAGTCCCGGGTTGGATATGGGACCCGTCGGCAAACCTGGATATTTATAAGTATTGTACGCCGAATCAATTTTCAGGTCATTAAGGGTCGCTTGCGGCATTTTTTTCCCGGTAATAAAATTTATCGTGGAATCGGCCTCCAGCGCCATTCCAATGGAAAGGCGGTTTTTAAAAATACCGGCGACAATTTTCATATCGCCAGAATCAGAAACTTCTTTTTGGATAATTGAAGCGAGTGTCAAAACCTCAAAAATCGTTTCGCCTTGCTTAGGCGCCCCCAGGCGCATTTCTTCGGTAAATTTTTTATCAAAATTTTCAAGCATTTTTATCACAATGTCTTCGGGCTTCGCGTCTTTAAAAAAGCGATATGTATCCGGAAAAAGATAGCCTTCAAGACCGGCTCTTGCCGGCTTATCCTTTAAAAATTCATAGTTGGGATATTTTTTCAAGTTTTCTTTTTTTATCGCTTCAATAAGCTCGCTTTTATTAATCAGATTCGCGCCAACCAATATCCTTTCACTTTCCGCGCTTGTAAGTCCTTCGGGAATCAACACCGTGATTTCCCGCCCTATTGCCTTTCCGCCGGTTATAATGCCGGCTATCTGGCCGATGCTCATCGCCGGCGAAAGATAATATTCGCCCGCCATAATTGATGCCGCCAAATTTTTCTCCCAAACATAAACCATGAAATAAAAATCGTTTTTAATCAATCCTTCGTAAGCCAAATTTTCCGCTATTTTTTCGACACTTTCGCCGAAAGAAATTTTGAAATTTTTATAAAAGCCGAATTCGTTGAAAGGGGTCTCTGCCTGTTTTTGGATATAAAGATAAGCGCCGGCAAAGAAAATAACCGCCGCAGTCAATAAGGTTATTATAGATAAAATGGTTTTTTTGACAGGCATGGCAATAATTCAAAATTAAAAAATCAAAATGTAAAATGACCCCGAATAAATTGCTCTGCAATCATACGGGGCAGGCAGATTAAAATAATAAAATTTGATTTAAATTACAAAACCCAAATCTCAAATTACAA
>JAHIHE010000141.1 GCA_018899995.1 Patescibacteria group bacterium
CCGCATACGGCTTTCAAAATCGGATCGCGCGCCACACCCCTGGAAATGTATTTGGAAGATATTTTTGTAAGCGCGGTTTCTCTGGCCGGTTTGCCTGCTGTATCTGTTCCTTGCGGATTCGCCAAGCCCAAAGACGGCAACAAAGAACTGCCGGTCGGCCTGCAAATAATCGGCAAGTCGTTTGACGAAGCGACGATTCTAAAAGCGGCAAATATTTATGAAAAAGTCACGGAATGGCGAAAAATAAAACCAAGCCCATTTTAAGTTTTTAACATATTAACATTCTAACATAATGTCAATTATACAAAGCATTATTTCCTTTTTTACCGCCTCTCCTTTTGTCCTGAAAGTTTATTTTTACCTTAAATACATTCTAATTATTTATTCGGTTATTTTATTGGTCGCGGTTATTTTGGCGATAATACACGGCCGCCCCAAAAAGATTATTAAGCAGATAGAACAAGATTTTGAATCCATGTTTCAGAAGGAGAAAGGGGAAAGGTTCACCGGAAAATGGCAGGAAATTTTAAAGCGTCTAATTTCGGCGGAAGAAGCGGGTTATCGCCTCGCGGTGATAGAGGCGGATAAATTTTTTGAAGAGGCGCTGAGGCGGCTGGGCTATGTGGGAGACAATTTCAGCGACCGGTTAAAGCAGGTTCATCCGACAGAAATTAAAAATTTAAACGAGGTATGGCAGGCGCACAGGGTCCGAAATTCTTTAGCGCACGATACTGATTTTAAATTATCGCGCGGCGAAGCGGAAAAAGCAGTTGACGCTTACGAAAGGGCTTTGCGCGATTTGGAAGTTATTTAAATATCAAAGCGGTTTGTAAAAAAATTTTTGCATTTTAAAAGGCGTTGGGATAACGCCTTTTAAAATTAAATATAAAACCATACACGCGGGCTGCACCCGCCATAGTCCTGCCAAGGCGAGACGAGGGCGGGTCCGAAGGGATTTGAACCCTCGATCTTCTCCGTGACAGGGAGACGTGTTAACCGGGCTACACTACGGACCCTCACAATAACTAACAACTCATAACCAATAACTAATAACGAAAAAGTATTCCTTAAAGTTATCAGTTATAAGTCATTAGTTATGGGTTGTTTTGGTGTCAGGGGTGGGAATCGAACCCACGACCTAGGGCTTATGAGTCCCTCGCTCTAACCGACTGAGCTACCCTGACTAAAATAACTAATAACTCAAAACTTATAACTAATAACAAAATAAGTTATTAGTTATTGGTCATAAGTTATAAGTTGTTGTATGTTGCGGGGGCTGGATTCGAACCAGCGTCCTCAAGGTTATGGGCCTTGCGAGCTGCCACTGCTCTACCCCGCGATGAAACTATTTTAAAAGTATAGAATAGAAAATAAATTTTGGCAAGACAGCGCATTAAAATTTTGCCATAATATTGAAAAATAGGCCTTGCCTTTAACCCATAAATGGTATAGAATATAAGCAGAGAAAAGCTGATAAAATAAGAGCTTTTTTAGGTTTTTTTTATGACTATTAAAGCATTTTTGGCGGGAACAGCCGCGGCAACCGCAATTTGTTTTTTTGCGTGGCTGGCCATAATCACGGCAATAGATCCGTTTAAAGCCGGGATTGTTGGTTTTATCCTTTTTTATTTTAGCTTGTTTTTATGGCTGTGCGGAGTTTTTCTATTAGCCGGTTTTTATTTGCGGATGGCTTTCATTCCCGACGCAATGCCCTTTACCCTGATCGCGGTTTCAAGCCCCGTTAGAGATAAATCTCTAAGCGGGGCAAGCCGGCAAGCGGTATTTTTGTCGTTATTAGTTAATGCCTCGCTGGTTCTGAAAGGGTTAAAAATACTTAATTTGCTTAACGCAAGTTTTCTGTTAATCGCAATTATTTTTATTGAGGCGTATTTTTCTAATTTTAATTATGGCAATTTACGAAGAAATAAATAAAATAAAATCTTTCGCTTTTGAAGAAATATCCAAAACGACTGACTTGGCCAGATTGGAAGGCCTGCGAATAAAATATTTGGGCCGCAAGGGCGAGCTGACCCAAGTTTTAAGGAGTTTGGAAAAATATTCCGGCAAAGAGCGGAAAGCTGTTGGCGCGCTTGCCAACGAGTCAAGGGTTGGCTTGGAGAACGAAATAGGCAAGCGGCAAAAATATCTGGAAGAGGCGGAATTCGCGAAAATACTGGAGCAAGAGCGCGTGGATGTTACCGCTTCGCTTGAAAAAATTCCGCTCGGACACCTGCATTTGACGACATCCGCTATCAGGCAAATAGTTGATATTTTTAAAGCGCTTGGATTTTATCGCGTCCGCTATCCGGAAATTGACACGGATTGGTACGCTTTTGAATCGCTTAATATGCCAAAAAGTCATCCGGCGCGCGATGAATGGGAAACATTTTTTATTGACTCCGCCAATTCCAATATTGTGCTTACCCCCCACACAACCAACGGCCAAGTTCATGAAATGGAAAAAGGACAATTACCCATAAGAATGATAAACATAGCGCGTTGCTACAGACGCCAAAGCGATATTTCTCATGCGCCGATGTTCCACCAGTTTGACGGACTTTTAATAGACAAAAGCGCGAGCATAGGCGATTTAAAGGGGACATTGGAATATTTCGTCAAGCAATTTTTTGGCCCGAAAAGAAAAGTGCGCCTAAGGCCGTTTCATTTCCGCTTTACCGAGCCGAGTTTTGAAACGGACATAAGCTGCGACATTTGCGGCGGAACTGGTCGTTTGAAAAACGGCCAAATATGCCGGCTTTGCAAAGAGGGCTGGCTGGAACTGGGAGGCGCGGGAATGGTGCATCCGAATGTTTTGCGCGCCGGAAAAGTTGACCCCAAAAAATATTCCGGATTTGCGTTCGGCTGGGGCGTGGAGCGGGTGATAATGATGAAAGAGGGCTTGAATATTCCCGATATCAGGATTCTTTACGAAAACGATTTAAGGTTTTTGGAACAATTTTAATATTACGACTTGCGATGTCGTTAAAATTAAAACATAAAACATTTTGAATTAATTTTATGAATATATTGGTTTCCTACAATTGGCTAAAGCATTATGCGGCGATTAAGGATTCGCCGGAAGATTTGGCGCGCAAACTTTCGCTTTCCGGGCCGTCCGTGGAAAAAATAAATCATATAAAGCCCCAATTTGGAAATGTCGTTGTCGGCGAAATTTTGGAGATTAAAAAGCACCCCAACGCGGATAAATTGAGCATAGCAAAAGTGGATGTCGGGGAGCAAAAACC